>DATAAG010000735.1:0-7912 GCA_036260235.1 Longimicrobium sp. | reverse complement strand
GGGAGGGGGGCGCCCGCGGGCGCCCCACGCCAGCCTTCGCACCACGAGGCTGCGTCGGCCACCCCTCCCCCCGGGTTGGGGGAGGGGTCGCCCGCCGTCGCGAGGAACGAGCGAAAGGCCGGGCGGGGGAGAGGGCCCCCTGCGGACGCAGTGAGAACCCGGCCGTTCCGAGGACTTCCGCGGCAAGGCCGCGGACACGCTATCTTTCCTCTTCGTCCGCGATCCGTCTTCCGCGCTCCCGCGGCATCCACCCCGATCCACACGCCTGCACGCATGGACGCGCCCACCGAACACGAGGTGCTGCTGGGGCTGGGGGCCAACCTGGGCGACCCGGCGGCGCAGCTGGCGCGCGCGGTGGAGGAGCTGGCCGCGCCGGTGCGCATCGAGGCGGTCTCGTCCCTCTACCGCACCGAGCCGGTGGGGCACGCGGACCAGCCGGACTTCTACAACCTGGTGGTGCGGGGACGGACGGCGCTGGAGCCGGCGGCGCTGCTGCGGGCGGCGCAGCACGTGGAGGCGGCGCTGGGGCGGCGGCGGAGCTTTCGCGACGCTCCCCGCACCATCGACGTGGACCTGCTGGCGTACGGCGACCACGTGATGCGCACGCCGGAGCTCACGCTGCCGCATCCGCGGCTGCACCTGCGCGGGTTCGTGCTGCATCCGCTCGTCGAGGTGGCGCCGGAGTGGAAGCATCCTGTCCTGGCCCGGACGGCGCGGGAGTTGCTTTCGTCGGCGGGGGTGCTGGAGCGCGTCGAACGGGTGGGCGCGCTTCCCGGCCTGGGGGGACCGCTTGCCCCCACGCGTCCGCCCGGCTAAGCTCTCCGCCGGGGCCGGCGCGGGTTCCCTTTCGCGACGCAGCATGCCCCGCCCCGAGGACTTCACCGTCGGCGTCGAAGAGGAGTACCAGCTGGTCGACGCGGCCACCGGCGGCCTGCGCAGCCGCGCCCGCTACGTCCTTGCCGGCGACTGGGCCGACGAGCTGAAGGCGGAGATGCAGGAGCACACGGTGGAGGTGGAGACCCGCGTGTGCGAAGGGACCCGCTGCGTGCGCGACGACCTGCTGCGGCTGCGCTTCACGGCGGCGGTGGCGGCGGAGGCGGAGGGGCTGCGCATCGTGGCGGCGGGGACGCACCCGTTCAGCCCGGCGGAGGGGCACGGCTTCAACCCCGCGCCGCTGTACCAGGGGCTGCGCGAGGAGTACGGCCGGCTGGCGGAGTCGCAGGCCATCTTCGGGCTGCACGTGCACGTGGCCGTGCCGAAAGGGGTGGACCGCGCGCGGGTGAGCAACTGCGTGCGCCTGCACCTGCCCCTGCTGCTGGCGCTCTCCGCGTCGTCGCCCTTCTTCGCGGGGCGCGACACGGGGCACGCGTCGTACCGCTCGGTGCTCTGGCGCCGCTGGCCGCGCACGGGCGCGCCCCCGCGCTTCGCCGACGACGCGGAGTACGCGGCGCTGGTGCGGTGGCTCACGGAGTCCGGCCGCATCGACGGGCCGGGGCGGCTGTACTGGGAGATGCGCCCGCACCACGTGTATCCCACCATCGAGGCGCGCATCGCGGACTGCACGCCGCGGGTGGAGGACGCGGTGGCGATCGCGGCGCTGCTCCGCGCGACCGTCGCCGGGGCGGTGGAGGGGATCCTGGCCGACTCGCCCCTTCCCGACCCGTTCGTGCAGACGCTGCTGAGCGACAACGGCTGGCGGGCCAGCCGCTACGGCACGGCGGCGGTGCTGGCGGACGTGGAGAGCGCGGAGCCGCGGACGATCTCCGTGGCGGAGGCGGTGGGGCGCCTGGCGCAGCGGCTGGAGGGCGTGGCCGCGGCGCTGGGGGACGGAGCGGAGCTGGCGGCCCTTTCCGGCCTGCTGCGGCGCGGGTGCGCGGCGAACGCCATCCGCGAGCGGGCGGCGGAGCTGGAGGGCGACCTGGGGCGCGTGGCGCTCTGGCTGGCGGACGAGACGGTGGTGGGCGCGGGGATGGACCGCCGCGCGCGGCAACGCATAGAGGAACCGGTATGAGCACGCCCCACAGGGTCAAGGTTGCGCTTCCCGAGGCCAATTCGCGCGGATACGAGGTGCTGGTGGGCGCAGGCCTCTTTTCCACCATCGCCTCCGTGCTGTCGCGCTTCTGTCCCGCGCACCGCTACGCCGTGGTCACCGACGACCGCGTGGCGGAGCTGTACGCGGTGCGGCTGTCGCGCATGCTGCACGGCGCCGGGTACCGCACCGACGTCTTCGCCTTCACCGCGGGCGAGGAGCGCAAGAACCGCGAGACCTGGGCGCTGGTGAGCGACGCCATGCTGGAGGTCGGCTGCGGGCGCGACACGGCGCTGCTGGCCTTCGGCGGCGGGGTGCCGGGCGACCTGGGCGGCTTCGTGGCGGCGACCTACATGCGCGGGCTCCCCTACGTGCAGGTGCCCACCTCGCTGTTGGCGATGATCGACTCGTCGGTGGGGGGCAAGACGGGGGTGGACACGCCGGCGGGAAAGAACCTGGTGGGCGCCTTTCACCAGCCGCACTGCGTGGTGATCGACCCCGAGCTGCTGCAGACGCTCCCCGAGGCGCACCTGCGCGCCGGGCTGGCGGAGGCGGTGAAGCACGGCGCCATCGCCGACGCGGAGTACCTGGAGTGGATCGACGGCAACGTCGACGCCCTGCTGGCCGGCGACCCGCAGGCGCTCTCGCGCCTGATCGTGCGCTCGGTGGAGATCAAGGCCGAGATCGTGGCGCGCGACGAGAAGGAGAGCGGGCCCCGCAAGCTGCTGAACTTCGGCCACACCATCGCCCACGCGGTGGAGGCGATGAGCGAGTACACCATGCTGCACGGCGAGGCGGTGGCGGTGGGGATGGTGGAGGAGGCGCGCATCGGCGAGCGATCCGGCGTCACCGCGCCCGGGACGGCGGCTCGCCTTCGCAAGCTGCTCACCCGGATCGGGCTGCCCACCTCGCTGCCGCTCGACTTTGCCGCGGACCAGGTGATCGGCTGGACGCGCAGCGACAAGAAGGCGCGCAACGGTCGGGTGGAGTACGCGCTGATCCAGGAGATCGGCACCCCGCTGGCCGCGAGGGAGGGGCGCTGGGGGCATCCCGTGGCGGACGAGACGGTGGCGGAGGTGCTGGCGGGGGCGGGGAACCGGACGTGAGAGTGATGGAGTGATTCACTCCCGCTCCGCCCTCCGGGTCGTCATCCTGAGGGAGGCGCCGCGCAGAGGTGACCTCACCCGGAGCTCAGGGCGCCGACCGAAGGATCTACTCGCCCGTGCTGGCGGCAAGCTGCGCGACGAGGGCTTCGCGGCCGCTCACTCCATCACTCCATCAGGGTAACCGGCAGGGTACGTCCAGCAACGGAAACAGACGGCCGGCTCCGGGAACCACCCCGGGCCGGCGTTCTCGCAATGCGCATGCAGGTGGCGGAGACAGAGAAGCAGCAGCGGCCCTCGCCGCGGCACCGGGTGGAGTACGCGCTGGCGCGCACGCTGGAGCGCGCCGTGAGCACGCTGCCCGAAGGGATGGCCGACGCATTCGGGCGGCGGCTGGGCGCGGCGGTGTACCGGCTGGGGATCCGCCGCGGGACGGTGGAGGAGAACCTGCGTCTCGCCTTTCCCGACGCGACGGAAGCGTGGCGCGCCTCCATCGCCCGGGCGGCGTACGAGCACCTGGGGCGCGAGGCCGCGGCCATGCTGCGCCTGGCCAAGCTCGATCCGCAGGCCGTCATCGACCGTACCGTGCCGAAGGGGTGGGACGAGCTGGAGGGGGCGCTGGCGGAGGGGAACGGCTGCCTGCTGGTGACCGGCCACTACGGCAACTGGGAGATCGCCGCCGCCACGGTCGCCGCGCGCGGCGTGCCCATCTCCGCCATCGTCCGCCGCCAGGGGAACCTGCTCGTCGACCGGCGGCTGGACGAGACGCGGCGGCGGCTGGGGGTGGAGACCATCTCCCAGCGCGAGGCGCCCGGCCGGGTGCCGCGCGTGCTGCGCAGGAACGGGGTGGTGGGGATCGTGGGGGACCAGGACGCGCGGCGGGCGGGGGTGTTCGTCCCCTTCTTCGGCGTGCCGGCGTCCACGCACCGGGGGCCGGCGCTCTTCGCCGTGCGCTTCAACGCGCCGGTCTTTGCCTGCGTGGCGCGGCGGCTTCCCGGGCCGGGGGTGCGCTATGAGGTCTCCGGCACCCGCGTCCCCGTCCCCCGCACGGGCGACCTGGAGGCGGACGTGCGGGCGCTCACGGCGGAGCTGGCGGCGCGGCTGGAAGCCAGCATCCGCGAGGCGCCGGAACAGTACTTCTGGTTCCACCGGCGCTGGAAGAGCAGGCCGAAAGGGGAACCGGACGAGGCGGAACCGGGTATCTCCGGGGCTGGCGCCGCGCCCGGCCAGGACGACACGGAACAGGACGCGCTGTGATCTACATCTGCATCCCGGTGCTGAACGAGGCACCCACCGTGGGGGTCCTGCTGTGGCGGATCCGCCAGGTGATGACCGAGTTCCGCCGGGACTTCCACATCCTGGTGCTGGACGACGGCAGCACCGACGGCACCGACGAGGTGCTGGCGCCGTACGCGCGCGTGCTGCCGCTCACCGTCCTTCGCGGCGACCGCCCGCAGGGGTACGCGGCCGCGCTGGAGCGGCTGCTGCGCGAGGCCGTCACCCGCTCCACGCACCCCAAGCGCGACACGGCCGTGGTGGTGCAGGCGGACTTCACCGAGCCGCCGGAGGAGATCCCGGCGCTGGTGAAGCGGCTGGAGGGCGGGGCGGACGTCGTCGGCTCGAGCATCGCGGCGGTGCAGGGCGAGGTGCCGCGCGGGCTGCGCTGGTCGCGCCGCGGGCTCCCCTGGCTCCTTTCCCGCGCCGCGCTGCCGCCCGACGTGGGAGACCCGTTCGTCGGCTTTCGCGCGTACCGGGTGCAGGTGCTCAAGCGGGCCTTCGCGGACCGCGCGGGGGCGCCGCTCCTCACCCGGCAGGGATGGGCGGCCAACGCCGAGCTGCTGCTGCGGGTGGCGCCGCACGCGCGCCGCGCGGAGCAGGCGGCGGTGGAGATCCGCTACACGCGGCGCCAGCGCGACACGCGCTTCGAGCCGTGGGCGGCGCTGCGGGAGGCGTGGGAGCTGGCCAGGCGGGCGCCCCGGCGGGGGGCCCTGAAGCCCGCCGCCGCGCCGGACCCCCAGCCGGAGCCGCAGGCGCAGACGGTGGATGCCGGGGAACGGCGGGAGGAGGGACGCCCGCCGCGCAGGAAACGAAAGCGAGGGAACCGTGAAGGCAATATTCAGGATCGGGCGGAGGGGTAGGGCCGTCGCGGCCATCGCCGCCGCCGCCGTGGTGGCGGCGGGGACGAGCGCCGCCGCCGAGACGCCGGTGCAGCGCCTGCCCTTCCGCGCGGGCGAGTCCGCCACCTACCAGGTGAAGCTGGGCGCCATCTCCGTGGGGTCGGGGAGCCTGGCCGTCACCGGGGTGCAGACGGTGCGGGGCCAGCAGACCTTCCACACCGTGATGACGGTGCGGGGCGGCAACGCCATCGTGCGGGTGAACGACCGCTTCGAGTCGTGGATCGACGCGGACCAGCTGTTCTCGCGCCGGTTCCACCAGAACCAGCACGAGGCGCGCTTCCGCCGCAACCGCACCTACGACTTCTTTCCCGAGGAGCGCACCTTCCGGCGCGAGAACGGGCAGACGGGCACGCTGCCGACCAGCGAGCCGCTGGACGACCTGTCGTTCATCTACTTCGCGCGCACGCTGCCGCTGGAGCCCGGCGCCACCTACACGCTGCCGCGCTACTTCAAGGCCGACGGTAACCCGGTGGTGCTGCAGGTGCTGCGGCGCGAGACGGTACAGGTGCCGGCGGGCCGCTTCCGCACCATCGTGGTGCGCCCCATCATCCGCACGGACGGCATGTTCGGCGAGGGCGGGCGCGCGGAGGTGTACTTCTCCGACGACGAGTACCGCATCCCGGTGCTCATCCGCAGCCGCGTTCCGGTGGTCGGCTCGCTGAGCATGCACCTGCGCACCTTCCGCCCGGGCACCTGAGGTCACGCTTCCGCGGAGATCCCGGGAGGAGGCGCGCAGGGGACGCAGGGGAAAGGCGAGAGGGCGCAGAGGAAATTTCCACCCGGAGTTTCCTCTGCGCCCTCTCGTTGCGTCTCCGCGCCCGCTGCATGAAACCTTCTCCGCCGAACAAGAGGTACGGAGATCTGGTACGACGGAGCGGAGACGTGGCGACGGGCCGCTTTGCGAAAGATGAAAAGCGAGGAATTCGTGCAGCTGAGATCGTGGATGGTCCGACGAGGCGGGGCGGTGCTGGCGATCGGTGCCGCGGCGCTGGCGGCGGGGACCGCCGCGGCAGAGGCGCCCCAGCAGCGGGTGCCGTTCCGCGCGGGCGAGTCCGCCACCTACCAGGTAAAGCTGGCGGGCGTGCCCATCGGCAGCGGGAGCCTGGCCGTCACCGGGATGCAGACGGTGCGCGGCCAGCGCGTGTTCCACACGGTGATGACCCTGGCGGGCGGCAACGCGCTGTACCGCGTGAACGACCGGTTCGAGTCGTGGATCGACGCGGACGGCGTGTACTCGCTCCGCTTTCACCAGAACCAGCGCGAGGGGCGGTTCCGCCGCAACCGCACCTACGACTTCTTTCCCGAGACCCGCACCTTCCGCCGGGAGAACGGAGACACCGGGACGATCCCGACCAGCGAGCCGCTGGACGACCTGTCGTTCATCTACTTCGCCCGCACGCTGCCGCTGGAGGCGGGCGCCCGCTACTCGCTGCCGCGCTACTTCAAGGCGGACGGCAACCCCGTGGTGCTCCAGGTGCTGCGCCGCGAGACCGTCAGCGTGCCCGCGGGGCGGTTCCGCACCATCGTGGTGCGCCCGATCATCCAGACGGACGGCATGTTCGGCCGGGGCGGGCAGGCGGAAGTGTTCTTCTCCGACGACGAGCACCGCATCCCCGTCCTCATCCGCACGCGGGGCATTCCGCGCGTGGGCGCGCTCACCATGCACCTGCGCACCTTCCGCCCGGGGAGGTGAGCGCGCATCTTCGGGTGTAGGTTTGAACTCTACACTCTCGGGAACGCGGTGATGGACGACGGCATCGACAACCGGAGCGGGTCCGCCGCGGGGAAGCCCCCCGAGGCGGACCTTTCGCGTGTGCGCACCATTCCCGTCCGTACGAGGCCCAGCAAGGTGCTGGCGGAGCACTTCGCCGCCCCGCCGCCGGCGGACCCCGCGGCGCGGACCTTCGGCGCGTTCGTGCGCTCGCTGCCGCACATCCTGCAGGCGGAGGCGTTCCTGGCGGTGGTGGATGCCGTGGCCTCCGCCGTGGAGCGGCGGCGCACCGTGCTGTGGATGCTGGGCGGGCACGTGGTGAAGACGGGGCTGGCGCCGGTGCTGGTGGACCTGATGCGCCGCGGCGCCGTCACGCACCTGGCCTCCAACGGCTCCGCGGGGGTGCACGACTACGAGATGGCGCGGTGGGGCGGCACCAGCGAGGACGTGGAGGCCGGGCTGGCGGACGGGTCGTTCGGCATGGCGGAGGAGACGGGGCGCGACATGAACGCCGCCTTCGTCCGCGGCATGCGGGAGGGGTGGGGGATGGGGGAGTCGCTGGCCCGCGACCTGGACGCGCGCGACGACCTGGCCTATCCCGACCTCTCGCTCCTGCTGCAGTCTCATCGCCTGGGCGCGCCGTACACGCTGCACCCGGCGCTGGGCGCGGAGATCATCCACCAGCACCCCGCGGCGGACGGCGCCGCCATCGGCGACACGGGGCACCGCGACTTCCGCCGCCTCTCCGCCGCGCTCGCCGGGCTGGACGGCGGCGGGGTGGTGATCAACGTGGGCTCGGCGGTGGTGATGCCGGAGGTGTTCCTGAAGGCGCTGACGGTCGCGCGCAACCTGAACGGCGGCGCGCCGCGCGGGTTCACCGCCTGCGACCTGG
>DATAAG010000734.1:0-1759 GCA_036260235.1 Longimicrobium sp. | reverse complement strand
GCCCGCTTCGCCGTTTCAGCCGATGTGGAGGATGATGCGGCAAGTCCCTCCGGCGGGGCCAGAGCCGCCCGCACCGTCTCCGGGCGGTCACCGGCGCGTTCGCCCGGGGCGGCCGGCGGCTCGGGGATGAAGCCGCCGCGGCGCATCGCCTCGGCCGAGGCGCAGACGGCGCGGAAGATCCGCTCCAGGTCGTCGTCCGTGTGCGCCGTGGTGAGGAAGTGCGTCCCCGTCTCGGGGATGACGAGCACCCCCTCGTGGATCAGGTGGTGGTGGAACAGGTCCGGGCACGCCACCTCGCGCCCGAAGAAGAAGCGGAAGCAGGAGCTGACGTGCGCGGCGGTGATGGGGTAGGCGCCCGCCTCGAAGAAGGCGTTGATGCGCTCCATCAGCCGGGCCGTGCGCCCGTTGAGCTCGTCGTACATCGGCGCGCCGCGGCGCCGGATCTCTTCCAGGACGGCGCAGGCCACCGCCATGGAGATGGGGTGCTTGAAGTACGCTCCGGCGAACAGGGTGCGCTGCGCCGCGGGGTACGAGTCGTCGCCGTAGCTCCAGACGCCCCCGTCGAAGACGCTCATGGCCTCGCGCGTCCCCGCCACCACGCCCATGGGCAGGCCGCCCGCCACGATCTTTCCATAGGTGACCAGGTCGGCCTGGATGCCGAAGAACTCCTGGGCACCGCCCACGCCCAGCCGGAACCCGGTGATCAGCTCGTCGAAGTGCAGCAGGGTGCCCGCCTCGCGGGTCATCCGGCGCAGCTCGCGCAGGAAGGCCTGGGGCCGCATGTCGGGCCGCCGGCTCTGCACCGGCTCCACCATCACCAGGGCGATGTCGCGCATCTGCTCCGCCAGCACCCGCAGCGACTCCGGGTCGTCGAAGGGAAGCATCAGCACGTCGCCCAGCGGCAGCTCGGGGACGCCGGGGGCGGAGGGGCGCACCTCGCGGCCCCCGCCGGCGCTGAGCAGCCGCCCCAGCACCACGTCGCTCCAGCCGTGGTAGCTCCCCGCGAAGTAGGCGATCTTCGTCCGCCCGGTGTAGGCGCGGGCGGCGCGGATGGCGCCCATCACCGCCTCCGTGCCGGAGTTGCAGAACACCGCCCGCTGGTTGCCGCCCAGCTCGCACACCAGCTCCGCGGCGCGGCCGGCCAGCGCGGACTGCGGGCCCACGCCGTACCCGCGCTCCACCTGGTCCTGGATGGCGCGCGAAACGAAGTCGGGCGCGTGGCCGAACAGGCTGCACCCGAACGCCTGCCCGATGTCGACGTACTCGTTGCCGTCCAGGTCCCACACGCGCGAGCCGCGGGCGCGGTCGCTCACCACGGGGTACAGGATCTCCTTCCACGCGCGGCGGAACCGGGCGGTGACCCGGCTGTCCGCCAGCGGCACGTGGTAGCGCGCCTGGTGGGCCTTGGAGGCGCGGGTGCGCTCCGCGTAGCGGGCCATGAAGCCGTCCAGGTACTCCCGCTGCCGCGCCGTCAGCCCGCCGGGACCCTCGGTGTTCAGCGGCTGGTACGCCACGAACGTCTCGGGCTGGATCTTCGCCCGCGGCGCCGGGGCGTCCGCCAGCCGTGCGGCCTGCGCCGGGACCGCAGCCGGGTCCGTCGCCGTCTGCCCGCCCGGCGCGGCGGTCTGGGCGGCGGCGGGAACGGCGGAGAGCGGCTGCACGTCCGCCACCGGCGCCACGGGGCCGCGCAGCGCGGCGATCTGCTGCTCCATCAGCCGGAGCTGCTGGGCGATCACCCGCTCCAGGGCGCCGGCGCCCG
>DATAAG010000733.1:0-3928 GCA_036260235.1 Longimicrobium sp. | reverse complement strand
CGATCCGCAGCAGGGCGGTGGGACGCGCAGCGCTCGCCTGCGCCGCCAGGCGGGCGGGCGGATACGCCGGATCGAGGACGGCGAACGCCGCCCCGGCCTTCCACGCGCCCAGCAGCGCCCGCACGAGCGCCGCGGAGCGGTGCGCGTAGACGGCCACCACGTCACCCGGCCGCACCCCGCCGTCGATCAGCCGGTGCGCGATACGGTTGGCCGCCGCGTCCAGCTCGGCGTACGTCCACGTCTCCGCCGCATCGGAGATCGCGAGCGCTTCCGGAGACTTCGTCGCGTGGGCGGCGAACGTCTCGTGCACGGCCCCGCGCCAGGCCTCGACCTCGATCGGCCGTACCGGGTCGGGAAGGACGCCGCGCACCGCTTCCGTCGCCAGCGACAGCGCGCCGACGCGGGTCTCCGGCGCGGCCGCGGCCTGGCGGAGCACGCCTTCGAGCTGTGCCAGGAGCCCGCGCATCCGCGGCGCGTCGAAGAGGTCGGCGGCGTAGACCAGGGTGACGACGATCCTCCCGTCCCACTCCCCCACGTACAGCGTGAGGTCGAACTTGCTGGACAGCTCGCCGCCCGGGCCGGCCCCCGTCACCTCCAGGCCGTCGGCGCGGAAGGCGCCCTCCTGGAAGTTGCGGAGGTTGAGCATCACCTGGAACACGGGGGCGTGCGCCAGGCTCCGCTCGGGACGCACCTCTTCCAGCACCCGCTCGAAGGGCACGTCCTGGTGCGCGTACGCGGACAGCGTGGTCTCGCGCACCCGCCCCAGCAGCTCGCGGAACGACGGGTCGCCCGACAGGTCGGTCCTGAGCGCCAGCGAGTTGAGGAAGAGGCCGATCATCCGGTCCGTCTCCGCCCGCGTCCGCCCCGCGATCGGCGTCCCCACGACGACGTCCTCCTGCCCGGCAAGGCGGCCGAGCACCACGTCCAGCGCGGCGAGGAGGACCATGAACAGTGTGGCGCCCTCGCGGCGGGCCAGCGCGTGCACCTCCGCCGTCAGCTCGGACGGGACCACCATGCGCTCAACCCCGCCGCGGTGCGATTCCACCGGCGGCCGGGGACGGTCGGTCGGCAGCTCCAGGAGCGCCGGCGCGCCGTCCAGCGCGCGACGCCAGAACTCCACCTGCCGCTCCAGCGCGGCGCCCGACAGGCGCTCGCGCTGCCAGACCGCGTAGTCCGCGTACTGCAGCGCGGGCTCCGGCAGCGGCGACGGCTCGCCGCGCGAGAAGGCGCCGTAGAGCGCGGAGAGCTCCTCCTGCAGCACCCCCAGCGACCACCCGTCGCCGATGGCGTGGTGGAGGTTGAGGAGGAGGAGGTGCTCGTCGTCGGCGACGTGGACGAGCGACGCACGGAAGAGCGGCCCGCGCGCCAGGTCGAAGCGGTGCCGCCTGGCTTCGGCCGCCAGGCGGCCGGCCTCGGCCCGCCGTTCGTCCCCGGGCAGGTGCCGCAGGTCCGCGACCGGCAGGTCGAAGTCGGCCGGGGGCGGGGCGATCCGCTGCACGGGAACGCCGTCCACGGCCGGGAGCGTCGTGCGCAGCGGCTCGTGGCGGCGCACCAGCTCGGTGAGCGCGCGGCGGAGCGCGTCGTGGTCGAGAGGGCCGGTAATGCCGTACAGGAACGGGATGGCGTACACCGGGCTCCCCGGGTCCAGCGCGTCCACGAACCAGAGCCGCTCCTGCGCGAACGTCACCGGCAGGTCGCCCTCGCGCGCGGCGGGGGCGATGGCGCCATCGCCGGCCGCAGCGCCGGTGCCGCGCAGACGCTCGATCTCGGCCGCGAGCTCGGAGAGGACCGACCGCTCAAAGACGGCGCGGAGCGGGAGGTCCACGCCGAACACCGCGCGGACGCGCGCGGCCACGCGGGTCGCCAGCAGCGAGTGCCCGCCCAGGTCGAAGAAGTGGTCCTCCACCCCCACCCGCTCCAGCCGCAGCAGCTCCGCCCACACGCCCGCCAGCACCTCCTCGGTCGGCGTGCGCGGCGCGACGTACGCCTCCTCCGGCGGCGCGAGCTCCGGCGCGGGGAGCGCCTTGCGGTCCAGCTTCCCGTTCGGCGTCAGCGGCAGCGCCTCCAGCACCACGAACGCTGCCGGCACCATGTACTCCGGGAGCGCCCGGCGCAGGTGCTCGCGCAGCACTCCCGCCTCCACGCCGCCCACCACGTACGCCACCAGCCGCTTCTCCCCGGGCATGTCCTCGCGGGCCACGACCACGCAGTCGGCGACTCCCTCGCTCCGCCGCAGCGCGGCCTCGATCTCGCCCAGCTCGATCCGGAAGCCCCGGATCTTCACCTGGTGGTCGATCCGTCCGATGAACTCCAGCGTGCCGTCGCCGCGCCACCGCATCCGGTCACCCGAGCGGTAGAGCCGCGCCCCCGGCTCGGCCGAGAACGGGTCGGGGACGAAGCGCTCGGCGGTCAGTGCCGGGCGCGCCAGGTACCCGCGCGCCACCTGCACCCCGCCGATGCACACCTCGCCGGGGACGCCCACGGGGAGCGGCTTCCCGGCGGCGTCCAGCACGTAGACGCGGACGTTGGCCGTCCCCGCGCCCAGCGGGGGCGGGCGGGTGCCGTCCGTCGCCTCGAACACCGACATGCGGACGCTGGTCTCCGTGGGCCCGTAGCCGTTGAAGAAGCGCCGCCCCGGCGCCCAGCGGGCCACCAGCTCCGCGCCGCACACCTCGCCGCCCACCATCACCGCCCGCAGCGCGGGGAGCGGCGCGCACGGGATGGCCGCCAGCGCGCTGGGGGTGAACTTGGCGTGCGTCACCCGCTCGCGCTCCAGCAGTGACACCAGCTCGTCGCCGGGGATCAGCGCCTCGCGCGGCGCCACCACCAGGGCGGCGCCCGTGGTCAGCGCGGTGAAGATGTCCATCACCGACGCGTCGAAGTGCAGCGGCGCGAACAGGAGCACGCGGTCCCCGGGGGCGATCTCGTAGATGCGGGAGAAGGCCACCACCGCATTGCACACCCCGCGGTGCTCCACCAGCACCCCTTTGGGCAGCCCCGTGGAGCCGGAGGTGTAGACGACGTACGCCAGGTTGCGCGGCGTCACCCCGACCGCCGGCTTCGTGGCGGGGAAGCGCGCGAGCTCCTCGCCGGCCTCCACCACCGTGCGCCCCGCCGTCCAGGGGCGTGCGGCCTCCGCGCCGCCGGCGACCACGACGCGCACGGACGCCTCGTCGAGCATGAAGGCGATGCGCTCGTCGGGCGCGGCCAGGTCCGTCGCCACGTAGGCGGCGCCCGCCTTCAGGATCCCCAGCAGCGCAGCGACCGCGTCCAGCGACGGCTCCACGCAGAGCGCCACCCGGTCCTCCGGGCGCACCCCCAGCGCGATCAGCCGGTGCGCCAGGCGGTTCGCGCTCCGGTTCAGCTCGTCGTACGTCAGCGCGGCATCCTCGAAGACCACCGCCACCGCGCCGGGCGTGCGCTCCACCTGCGCCTCGAACAGCTCGTGGATGCACCGGTCCGCCGGAACCTCGGCCGCGGTCCGGTTCCACGCCTCCAGCACGAGCGCGCGCTCCGCCTCGCCGAGCAGCTCCAGTTCCGAAAGCCGCACGTCCGCGTCCCCGGCGACCTGCTCCAGCACTCGCCACAGGTGGCCGAGCATCCGCACGATCGTGCCGCGCTCGAAGAGGTCGGTGCTGTAGGACAGCCCTCCGCGCAGGCCTCGCCGCGTTGCCACGACGGCCAGCGCCAGGTCGAACTTGGCGACGGAGAAATCCGCTTCGACGTCTTCGGTGCTCAACTCTGCCACGCCACGTCCCGATTCTTCCACGTCGTCCAGCGAGAACGACACCTGGAAGAGCGGAGAGTGGCTCAGGGATCGCTCCGGCTGCAGCTCGGCCACCAGCTTCTCGAAGGGAAGCTCCTGGTGCTCGTACGCCCCCAGCGTCACCTCCCGCACCTGCCGCAGCACCTCCCGGAAGCTCGGGTC
>DATAAG010000732.1:0-13886 GCA_036260235.1 Longimicrobium sp. | reverse complement strand
TCGCCTACGGCTCGCTGCGCTCCGTGGCCCCCGGTTCCGTTCAGTCGCGTATCCAGCATCTCGATGTTCTCCCTCTGCCCTCTTGCTCAGTAATTCGACAAGGATAACTGTCTCATCTGAACTTGGCAGAGAGGGGGATCGGCATCAGCCAGGTCCGGAGCAAGGGAGAGATCACCTGATTGGCCTCACACAGAGTCAGCAGAGTCAACAGAGTTCTTTCTACCACGAGCGCAGCCTCCCCGCGCAGGGCCTCGAGTCGGTCGAGGCCACACTCTGCTCACTCTGCTGACTCTGTGTGAGACCATTCTTTTCAAGGCGCCGCTACGGAAGGTTGGGGTTCGTGCTCAGCTCGCTCTGCCCGATGGGCCAGCACTCCGTGGTGCCGTAGGTGTACGGCGCGTCCGCCGGGTAGCCGCCGATCTTCCCCTTCGGCCACAGGTCCACCTGCCGGAACTGCTTGTAGCGGATCAGGTCCGGCACGCGGTAGCCCGCGAAGTAGAAGTCCATCATCCGCTGCTCGCGCAGCTCCGCCGCCAGGTCCGTCCCCGTGTACGGGCCGTGGCCGCCCACCGCCCGCCGCGCGTCGATGAACTCGCGCACCTGCGCCTGCGTCCATCCCCCGGCCCCGCCGAACAGGCTGGCCTCGGCGATAATGTACTGCGCCTCCAGCCCCGACGCGTAGCGGATGTCGGCGCCCGCGGGGATCAGGCTGCGGTTGTCCGGCGTCCACCCCTCGAACGAGTAGGGGATGAACGGCACGTACGCGTGGCGCGGGTACGGCGAGCTGCTGAACATCCGCCGCGTGCTGTCCGCCTCGAAGGGCACCCGCCGGTCGCGCCTGGCCGCCCACATCCCCGGGTCCAGCCCCAGGCTGAACTCCGTGGGGCTGATGAAGCCGCTGGTGCGGTGGTACAGGTTGTACTTCTGCTGCCAGTCGTCGAAGAGCAGGCTGGGGACGAAGCTCACCCACGCCTGGAACTCCGGCCGCACCTGCCTGGCGAAGTTGATGGCCTGCCCCAGCTCGTTCTTGTTCAGGTACGCCCGCGCGATCCCCACGCTGGCCAGGTCGCTGATGTCGCGCTTGCTCCCCGCGTGCGCGAGCGCCCGGGTGAAGAGCGCGATGGCGGAGTCGTACGCCTGCGCCCGGGTGAGCGCCGCGCCGCCGTTCAGCGGCACCGCGCACAGGTAGTCCGCCAGCAGCAGCGTGCTGTAACCGGCCGCGTTCAGCGCCCGCGCGATGGAGCTGTCCGCCGCCTCCACCTCCATCAGCTGGCTGGCGCTGCGCACGCCCGTCACCCGCGCCCGCTGCATCCACCCGTAGCCGATGCCGTCGTGCGCGCCAGAGCTGGCCACCACGTCGCGCTCGTCGAAGTCGTCCCACGGGCTCCACACGTGGCTGAAGATGGCCTCGTCGCTGGCCGCGGCGCCGCTGTTGGCCACCCAGTTGAAGGCCACGTGGTACTCCCCCTCCGCCGCGGCCACCAGGGCGGCCGCCAGCGCCTCGCGCTTCACCTGCTCCTCGGTGATCAGCCCGGGGCGGTCCACCTCCAGCAGGCTGTCGCATCCCCCCACCATCGCCGCGAGGGAAAGCACCGCCATCGCGCGCCGGGCCCGCGGCGCCGTCTCGATCCGGTTCATGGCTCTCACCCTTTTCGCGGTGTCAGAAGCTCAGGTCGATGGAGGCCGTCACGCGGCGCGTCATCGGCACCGTCCAGTAGTCCACCCGCGCCCAGCCGAACGCCTGCCCGTCGTCCGCCGGCTGGTTGATGCCGTTGAACGTGACCTCCGGGTCCAGCCCCTGGTAGTGGGGCTTCCACAGGTAGCCCAGGTTGTGCCCCGCCAGGGTGAACGCCGCCCGCTCCGTCCCGAAGCGCCGGGTGATGCGCCCCGGCAGCGTGTAGGTCACCGACACGTCGCGGATCTTGACGTGGTCCGCCCGCTGGGTGTACAGGGCGTCGTTGGCGGTCAGGTCCGCCATCCACATCGCCCGCTCCTCCGCGCTGATCGACGGGTCGTTCACCTGGTCGCACAGCTCGAAGCTGCAGCGGCGCCAGTCCGTCTGGTTCAGCAGGTAGTAGCCGCCCTTGTAGTCCAGCAGCCCGAACAGCTGCAGGTTCCCCAGGAGGGTGAAGGTGCTGGCGAACGACGCCTCGCGCGTGGGCAGGGACGGCCCCAGGTAGCGCGCCTCGCCGGGGACGTACTTGCCGGTGGCCGCGTCCCACACCGGGTCGTGCACCCAGAACCCGGCCAGCGGGTAGCCCTCCGCGTGCCGCTGGTTCTGCGTGGTCAGGCCGATGAGGATGGGCCCGGAGTCGAAGCCGAAGTCCACCAGGCGGTTGCGGTTGGTGGAGAAGCCCAGCCGCGCGTCCCAGGTCACCGCCCGCGACTGCACCGGGGTGCCGCGGACGGCCAGCTCCACCCCCCGGTTGTTGATCTCGCCCACGTTGCGGAACTGCGTGCCGCCGGGGATGCCCGACTCCGACGGCGGCAGCGGCACCCGCATCAGCGCGTCGTGCGTGGTCTTGTCGTACCAGGTGAGCTCCACCCCCAGCCGGTTGCCGAAGAATCCCGCGTCCACCCCCAGCTCCACCTCGCTCCCCCGCTCCGGCCTGACGTCCGGGTTCCCCAGCGTCACCAGCCGCGTGGCCGAGACCACCTCGCCCGAGACGGGGTCCACCGTGGGGACCAGCTGGTAGCTGGTGACCCGGGCGAACGGGTCGGGCGCGTTCCCCGCCTGCCCCCACGCCGCGCGCAGCCGCAGGTTGTCCATCCACCCGAAGCGGTCGAAGAACGGCTCCTCGGAGATGACGTACGACGCGGACAGCTTGGGGTAGTAGAGCCGGTCGATGTCCTCGCCGAAGACGGAGCTGTTGTCCACCCGCACCGCGCCGGTGAGGAAGAGCCGGTCGCGCCACCCCACCTGCTCCTGCACGAAGAGGCCGAGCGACTTGACCTCCAGGTACTCGTCCCACGAGGTCTGGCTGGTGGCGGAGCGGATGTCGCGCACCAGGTCGGTGCTGAACCCCGTCCCCTGCGCCACCGTGTTGCGGTACTCGCTGGTCGTGTACTGCACCCCGAACGACAGGTCCGAGGTCAGGCTGCCGCCGCCGAAGGGGAGCCCGGTCTCCACCGTCCCCGCGTAGTCCACCGTGTAGACGTTGTTGCGGGGCGCGCCCTGCGTCATCTGCCCGCCCGCGGGGGAGAAGATGCCCCCCGGGGGGATGTAGCGGTTGGCCTGCCGCGCGTTGACGTCGCCGCCCACCGTAAGGCGGTTGCGGAACCAGGAGAAGGGGCGGTAGTGCAGCGTGGTGCCCATGGTCACCCGGTCCCCGCGCAGCGTGTTCTCGTAGCGCGCGTAGTCCTCCGGCCGCCCGCCCGCGAAGCCGTACTCCGCCTGCCCCGGCTGCGGCCGGCGCCCGGGCTGGTAGGTCCACGCCGCCTCCAGCACGTTGGGCCCGTTGTCGCTCATGGGGAACGCGGTGCGGCTGCGGCTGTAGCCCAGGTTCACCGTGAAGTCCACCTGGTCCGACGGGTAGAAGGCGAAGTTGGCCCGCGCCCCCGTGCGCTCCGCCTCGCTGTTGGCGAACACCCCCTCCTCCTGGTCGCTGTCCAGCGCGGCGAAGAAGGAGTATCCCTGGCCGCCGCCGCGGACGGAGAGCGCCAGGTTGCTCAGGTCACCCTCGCGCAGCGCCTGGCTCAGGAAGGTCTCCCGCAGCACCGTTCCCGGGGCCACCCCCTGGCACCCCGGCCATTCCGCCGGCTGGGAGATGCGCACGGCGTTGCAGGTGGTGAAGCTGGCGCGCGGCGAGAGCCCCCAGTCCGTGCGCCCCGCCTGCCAGCGCACGTTCCACTGCAGCGCCTGCGCGCCCGGCCGTCCCTTCTTGGTGATGATCTGGATGACGCCGTTGGCCGCGTCGGCGCCGTACAGGGTGGCGGCCGCGGGGCCCTTGATCACCTCGATGGACTCGATGTCCTCGGGGTTGATGGCGTCCAGCGCGCTGGCCGTCTGCCCCCCGCCCGCCAGCTGCCCCGCCGCCGGCGACTGCCAGTTGTTGCGGAACGAGCCCCCCGCGCCGCTGTGGATGCGCACGCCGTCCACGTAGATCACCGGCTCCGAGGTCCCGGAGAGCGACCCCACGCCGCGGATGCGGATGTTCCCCGCCGCGCCGGGGCTGCCGCTGCTCTGCAGCACCGTCACCCCCGGCGCCTTGGCCTGCAGCAGCTCGGCCACGTTCTGGTTGACCACCCGCTCGCTGATCTCCGCGGCGTTGATGGTGGTCACGGCGTTCCCCACCGCGCGGCGGGTGGTGGCCGTGGCCGTCCCCGTCACCACCAGCGCGTCCAGCTGCACGGCCGCGGGGGAGAGGACGAGGCTCACGGTGGCGGTCTGCCCGTCCACCACCTGCAGCGTCTGCTCGGCGGTGCCGTACCCCATCATCCGCGCCTGCAGGGTGTAGCGCCCCGCGGGGACGTTCACCAGCACGAACTCGCCGCCGGCGCCCGTCACCGCGCCGCGCTCCGTCCCCACCAGCAGCACCTGCGCGCCGTTCACCGGCCGCGCGGACCCCGCCTCCGTCACCCGGCCGCGGATGACGCCCGCCGTCGCGGTGTAGTCGAACGAGGTGAGGGAGCGGGCCAGGCGCGGGTCCGGCGGGGCCGCCGCCGTGCGGGGAAGCACCGGCGCCGCGGGCTGCGCGCGCCGCACGATGGTCACCCGCCCCTGCGCCGTCTGCATCGCCTCCAGCCCGGTCCCCTGCAGGACCAGGGCGAACGCCTCGGCCACGGAGACGGAGACGGCGTGCACGGAGACGCGAGTCCCCGGCGCCAGCGCCTCGCGGCTGTACGTGAGGCGCACCTCCGCCTGACGCGCCACCTCGCGCAGCGCGTCCTCCAGCGCCACGTCCTGCAGCCGCAGGGTGACGGTCCGGTCGGAGCGCACGGCGAAGGGCGCCGCGGCCGGCTCCGCGGGGGCCAGGTATCCCGCGACGCGGGCGGGCGCCTCCTGGGCGTGGAGGGGGAGCGCCGCGGCCAGCAGCGCCGCCAGCGCGGGGACCAGGTTCCGACGGACCTCGATGGGTTTCATGGCCTCCTCCGGGTCGGACGGGCGGTTCGGTAGCGGGATGTCTACAGGGATGCGTTCTGCGTCGCGCCGGCGGGCCCCAGGGTGCGGGCCGGCACGGCGGGCGCGAGGATGAAGACGCCGCCGCGGCGCTCCACCCGCGCGTCCAGCGCGGCGGCGATCTCGCGCAGCAGCACGTCCAGCGGCTCCTTTTCGAACGAGATGGTCAGGTGGCGCGCAGCCAGGGCGGGGTCGTGCACCTGGATCTGCACCTCGTACCAGCGGCCCAGCTCCGCCAGCACCAGGGGGACGGCCGCGTTCTCGAAGGCGATGGTTCCCTGCGTCCAGGCCAGGTCCGGCCGGGCGAGCGTGGGCTGCACGACCGGCGCCGCGCCGGGCCGGGCCACCTCCGCCGCCTGCCCGCGCACCAGCACCGCCGTCCGCACGGGAACGCCGCCCCCCGCGCGCCGCGGCTGGACGGCCACCCGGCCCTCCGTCACGGCCACGCGGACGGGCTCGGCGCCGGGGTAGTCGCGCACGGTGAACTTGGTCCCCAGCACGCGCGTCACCGCGTCCGCCGAATGGACCGTGAAGGTGCGGCCGGGGTCGCGCGCCACCTCGAAGTAGGCCACGCCCTCCAGCCGCACCTCGCGCGACGCGCGGCCAAAGCGGCGGGGGTAGCGCAGGCGGCTGTCCACCCCCAGCAGCACGCGCGAGCCGTCGTCCAGCACCAGCTGCACGCGCTCGCCCTTGCCGGTGACCACCGTCCTGGTCAGCACGCGGTCGCGGTACAGGTCCCCCGCCGGCTGCCAGAGAAGGCCGATGCCCAGCGCCAGCACCAGCAGCGCGGCCACCCGCACCAGGGGGCCGCGCCACGCGGGCGTCCGGATCGACGGCGGCCGGGGGGCGGCCGGGCGGTGCACCAGCGGCACCCGCGGGCGCGCCGGGGTGGAGATCCCCGTCCGCTCGGCCACGCGGCTCCACGCCGGGGCGGGGTCCGCCAGCTCCGGCAGCGTCCCCGTGGCGTTCCACAGGGCGCGCAGCCGCTCCACCTCCTCGCCCCTCGCGGCGTCCTCCCGCACCCACCGCGCGAACTCCTCCCGCTCGGCCGGCGAGGCCTCGTCCGAGAGAATCCGCACCAGCATGCGCCACTGGCGTTTTTCCACTGGACCCGCTCCTGTCACGGGAGAATGCACGTCGTCACGGCCGCCCTTCGTCCATTGAGATGAACGAGGGCGCCGGTACCCGTACTCGGACGGCGAAGTAATTTTCGGGGGATGATTCCCAGCCGTTCTCCGCCTGAGAAAGAATGCCTCACGCAGAGTCAGCAGAGTGAGCGGAGTTTGCCCCCAGCACGGACCAAACTCTGCTGACTCTGCGTGAGAATTTTCTCGAAGAGTCGGTCTTTAGCCGACCGACAGCATCACCAGCAGGGAGAGGAGGGTGCTCAGGCGGGTCCGCAGCGCCTTGAAGGCACGGCCGATGTGCACCTCGACGGTGCGGGGGGAGATGTCCATCGCCGCCGCCACCTCCGCGTAGGAGAGCCCGTGGCGGCGGTGCAGCACGAACGCCTCCCGGCTGCGGTCCGGCAGCGCGTCCACGGCCCGGTCGATGGCCTCGGCGAGCTCCCGCGCCTCGAGCTGCGCATCGCCCGCCAGGGGCGCGGCGCCCATCCCGGGACGGCGGTCGTCGCGCAGCGCGTCCGCGTGCGCGCGGTCCAGCATCCGCTGGCGGCGGAGCCAGGCGAGCGCCTCGTTGCGCACGGCCCCGTACAGGTACGCGCGGGGGCCGCCGCGCAGCTCCCACTCCGTCCGCCGTTCCCACACCCGCACGAACACGTCGGCCACCAGGTCCTCCGCCGCCTCCGGCGCCCGTACGTACGTCCGTGCGAAGGCGTGCAGCCGGCCGTAGTAGCGGTGAAAGAGCGTCTCGAAGGCGGCCGCGTCCCCCTCGCGGATGCGCTCCGCCAGCGCGCGGTCCGCCTCCTCGGCCTCCGCGCGCTCGCCGCCGGGCGCGGCGGACTCGGGAAAGAGCGCGCGGCTCACCCGCCTCCGGGGCACGCGCGGCGCCCGCACGGCGGGTGCGGCCTGGCGGCGGCGCGGGTGGGGCGGCGGCGGGCGATCATGCGTGGGGCGGAACCCCTCCAGCCGGGAAGGCTCGGGCGTGGCGGCAGAGGATTCGCGCGGCGCGTCCGCGCGTGCGCCGGCCGCGGCGGAAGGGCCGCGTACCCGGCGCGAAAACGTACGGAAGCCGCGTGGGGCGAGATTTCCACGGTACGCTCACCGCCCGTGAGCGTCAAGGAAAACCGGCGTGGATGTGGACGGCGGGATGTCCCGTTTCCAGTGCGCGTGCGCAAGTCCGCTGCAGGATCGCCGCCCCTGCGCCTGAGCGGGTGAACCCGCCGCTGGGACAGCCATAAGCCCTGTCCCGGGGCCGCTGTCGCGTCCCCGAACAGGGCTTCACCTGCTCATGCGCCGGCCCCATCGTGTCAAGTCCGAGGTCGGCGCCCGCGCGATCCTCGCGGGGGCAGGCTGCTTGCGGCGCCGACCGGGAATCTACCCACAAGCCTGGTGGCCCGCCCCCGCGGCACAAACTCTCCCGTGCAGTCCGCGCAGGCGGACTTCGCGAATTTCCAGCGGCGAAGCGGCGAATTCATTCGCTTGGCGCGGAGCCGGCCGCTCTCTACCTGCTCTCCCTTACCTCGCGCCCGCCCCTCACTCCCGCGCACACCCTCTGCCACCCGCACCGTTTGTCTCGCGCCGCCGCCGCGCGTATCATGGAGCGCGATCCCACACCAGAACGTCCCCCAGCCCGGCACCGGCATGAAGCTTCGCTCCATTCTGCTCGCGGCCTGCGCGCTTTCCGCGTGCGCCCCGCACCGAACCGTCGGCATGGGCTACCCGCCCGGGGGCCCGGTCCCGCCGGACGCGCAGTCGCCCGGGTGGCCGCGCACGGCGGAGGGCCCCGCCGACGAGGCGAGCGCCGCGGACATGATCCTGACAGGCGGGCGCGTGTTCCTGGCGGACGACGCCAACACCATCGCGCAGGCGCTGGCGGTGCGCGACGGAAGCGTGCTGGCGGTCGGGACGGACGCGGAGGTGCGGCGGCTGGCCGGGCGGACCACGGAGGTCATCGACCTGCAGGGCCGCCTGGTCACGCCGGGCTTCAACGACGCGCACGTGCACTTCGGCTCCGGCGGACGCGGGCTGCTGCAGGTGGACCTGCTGGGCACCACCTCGCTGGCGGAGATCGAGCGGCGCGTGGCCGCCGCGGCCGCGCGGGCCCAGCCCGGGGAGTGGATCCTGGGCCGCGGCTGGGACCACACCCGCCTTCCCGCCTCGGAGCTGGGCCCCGGCGGCTGGCCCACGAAGGAGGTGCTGGACCGCGCCGCCCCCAACAACCCGGTGATGCTGTCGCGCGTGGACGGCCACACCTCCTGGGCCAACACCGCGGCGATGCGCATCGCCGGCATCGACCGCACCACCCCGAACCCGCCTGGCGGCGAGGTCGTGCGCGACGCCCGCGGCGAGGCGACCGGGATCTTCAAGGAGTCCGCCGAGGGGCTGGTCGCCCGCCACGTGCCGCCGCCCACGCGGGCGCAGTCCCGGCGCGGCATCCTGGCCGCGCTGGAGCTGGCGGCGCGCACCGGCGTCACCAGCGTGCAGACGGACGTGTCGGGGACGGACGTCCAGGTCTACAGGGAGCTGCGCGACGCCGACTCCCTCACCGTCCGCATCTACGGGTGGCACCCGCTGGAGATGCGCACCATCCAGGGGCTGGACGCGCTGGGCATCACGCACGACTTCGGCGACGAGTGGGTGCGGGTGGGAATGGTGAAGGGGTACACCGACGGCACGCTGGGCTCGCGCACCGCCTACATGCTGGAGCCGTTCTCCGACGATCCCAGCACCCGCGGGCTGCCGCAGTATACGGACGCGCAGCTGGACTCGCTGGTGATGGCGGCGGACGCGGCGGGGCTGCAGGTCATCCTCCACGCCATCGGCGACGCGGCCAACCGGCAGGCGCTGGACGCCTTCGAGCGCGCGGCGCGGGTGAACGGCCCGCGCGCGCGGCGGCACCGCATCGAGCACGCCCAGGTGCTGGACCGCGACGACATCCCCCGCTTCCGCCGGCTGGGCGTCATCGCCAGCATGCAGCCCACGCACGCCACCAGCGACATGCGCTGGGCGGAGACGCGCATCGGCCGGGCGCGCGCGGTGGAGGGGGCGTACGTCTGGCGGTCGCTGCTGGACGCGGGCGCCGTCGTCGTCTTCGGCACCGACTTCCCGGTGGAGCCGCTGCCGCCGGTGGAGGGGATCTACTCCGCCGTCACCCGCCAGAGCCGCGAGGAGCCGGGAACGCCGCCGGGCGGGTGGATCCCCGAGCAGCGCCTGACCCGCGAGGAGGCCATCCGCCTCTACACCGCCACGGCCGCGTACGGCGAGTGGGAGGAGGAGCGCAAGGGGACGCTGCGGCCGGGGATGCTGGCGGACCTCGTCGTCTGGGACCGCGACCTGCTGACGGTCCCGGAGGTGGAGATCCTCCGCGCCGAGCCGGTGATGACGGTGGTGGGCGGGCGCATCGTCTTCCGCCGCTGACCCACGGGAGCGCGCCGGTGCACCCGATCCCCGACCCGCCGCTGCGGACGCAGGCCGGCCGCGAGTTCGCCCCCGCCGCGCCCGCGCCGGACCGGGGGGAGATGGCGCTCGTCCTCACCGGCGGCGGGGCGCGGGGCGCGTACCAGGTGGGGATGCTGCGCTACCTGGCGCGGGCGTACCCGGAGCTGCGCTTTCCCATCATGACCGGCGTCTCCGCGGGCGCCATCAACATCGCCCTGCTCTGCCAGCACCACGGCACCTTTCGCCAGGCGGTGGACGAGCTGGCGCAGCTGTGGGCGGAGCTGGTCCCGGAAAAGATCTTCCGGGTGGACGTGCGGTCGCTGATGACCAACGTGGGGCGCTGGGGGCTGCGGCTGACGTCGGGCGGGGTGACGGACGCGCGCACGCGGGCGCTGGTGGACACGGCGCCGCTGCGGCAGCTGCTGGAAGAGGCGCTGGCCCCGGTGCACGGGGAGCTGACGGGGATCGACTACAACCTGCACCGCGGCACCCTGCGCGCCGTGGCGTTCAGCACCACGGACTACACCACGGGCCAGTCGGTGGTCTGGGTGCAGGGGCGCGACATCGAGACGTGGGAGCGGCCGGGGCGCATCAGCCGCCAGTGCCGGCTTACGGTGGACCACGTGATGGCCTCGTCCGCCCTCCCTCTCTTCTTCCCCGCGGTGCAGATCGGGCCGCACTGGTACGGCGACGGGGGCATCCGCCTCACCGCGCCCCTTTCCCCCGCGCTGCACCTGGGGGCCAGCAAGATCCTCACGGTCAGCACCCGCTACGACCGCACCCGCGGCGAGGCGTCGCGCCCCGACATCGCCGGGTATCCGCCCCCCGCGCAGGTGATCGGCCTGCTGCTGGACGCCATTTTCCTGGAGCTGGTGGACCAGGACGTGGCGAGGATGGAGCGGATGAACGAGGTGCTGGCGCGCGTGCCTCCCGACCGGCGGCAGGGAATGCGCATCGTGGAGCTGATGGTGCTGCGCCCGTCGCGCGACCTGGCGCGCATCGCCGCGGAGTACGAGCCGCGCCTCCCCCGCGCCTTTCGCCTGATGACGCGCGGGCTGGGCACGCGCGAGACGGCGTCGCCGGACGTGCTGAGCATGCTGATGTTCCAGGACGACTACGCCAAGCGGCTGATGGCCCTGGGCGAGTCCGATGCCGAGCGCCGCGCGGAGGAGATCGACCGCTTCATCAACGCCCCCGCCGGCGAGCAGGCGGCGTGATCCTGCCTCGAAGCGCATCCGTGAAAAGAAGCCTCACACGGAGTCAGCGGAGTTAACGGAGGAAAACAGACTCCGTTGACCCCGTTGACTCCGTGTGAGGCCAGATCTGTTTCAGTTGCCCTGGCTGGAGGGCGGCACCATCCCCTTGAGGCGCATGTAGGTGACGATGTTGCCGTAGTGCTCGAAGTCGTGCGCCGCGTTCAGCACCAGCATCCCCAGGCGGGTGCGCTCCTGCCCGAACAGGCGCCCCGTCTGCATCGCCGATTCGTCGCTCTGCTGGTAGGCGCGGTCGCACAGGGCATTGGACGCCTGCAGCGCCTCGATGAGCGCCGCCTTGGCCGTCACCTGCTCGTAGTTCTGCGTGGCGGGACTCGTCTCGCCCAGGGCCAGGGAGCAGATCATGAACTGCGCGTTGGCGATGTGGCCGATCAGCTGCCCAAAGCTGCGCACCTCGGGGGTGGGCTTGAAGCCGTAGTCCGCCTCCGGCATCTGCTCCGCCGCGGCCAGCACGTACGCGCGAACCGGCGCGTACGTGCTGGCGACGGAGCCTACCGCGGTATTCGTCTGCGCCTGCGCTACGGCGGGCGCGGCACAGAGCGTGAGCAGGGCGATCAGGAGCCGCTTCATCGGTGCCTCTCGTCGTGTGTGATTGGAGATCGGATGGCAGGTGAGGATCCGAGCGACTATATGGGGTCCGATCCCGTGGAAGCGCAACCTTCGCGTGAGCCGCTCGTCCTCGTCGGCTGCGCGGGGTGGACGCTGCCGCGCGACGTGCAGGCGGAGTTCGCCGCCGAAGGATCGCACCTGGAGCGATACGCCAGCCGGTTTCCGGCGGTGGAGATCAACTCCTCCTTCCATCGTCCGCACCGCCCCGCCACCTACGCGCGCTGGGCGGAGAGCGTCCCGCCCGGCTTCCGCTTCTGCGCCAAGCTGCCGAAAGCCATCACCCACCAGCTGCGGCTGGTGGATGCGGACGATGCGCTCGCGGCGTTCCTGGCGGAGGCCGGCGCGCTCGGCGGAAAGCTGGCGTGCCTGCTGGTGCAGCTGCCGCCCAGCCTGGAGTTCGATGCGGACACGGCGGCGCGGTTCTTCACCGCCCTCGGCGCGCGCACGGAGGTCCCGGCGGTGTGCGAGCCGCGGCATCCCACCTGGTTCACGGCGGAGGCGAACGACCTGCTGCGCGCGTTCCACGTCGCGCGGGTGGCGGCCGACCCGGCGCGGGTGCCGGAGGCGGCGGAGCCGGGCGGATGGCCGGAAATCGCATACTACCGGCTGCACGGCTCGCCGCGCACCTACTACTCCCCGTACGATGCGGCCTGGCTGGACGCCCTCGCCGCCCGCATCCGCGGCGACCGGGCGGCGGGGCGTCAGGCGTGGTGCATCTTCGACAACACCGCCGCCGGCGCCGCGGCGCGGAACGCGCTGGACCTGCTGGCGCGGCTGGAGGTGATGGAGTGATGGAGTGATGGAGTGATGGAGTGATGGAGTGATGGAGTGATGGAGTGAACGGGTGACACGTGAACGGGGTGACGGGTGAGGAGGGAAAGGACGGATGATCCGCAGGGCCATTGCCGGGCCGGAAGCCGTGGGGCAGGAGGATCGGCTGCGCGCCGCCAGCGAGCGGCGACAGATCCACGGGCTGGAGGTGTGGCTGGTGAACGACGGGCAGTTCGCGGACAGCGAGACGCTGTTCGGCCGCACCGCGGCCGCGCTGCAGCTCGTCGCCGACCACGCGCCCTGGCGGCTGGCGGCCATGCGGCGCGACTTCGCCCGCGTCCTCGTCATCCGCCAGGACGGGTGCCGGGCGCTGCTGGACGCGATGGGGAACTGCAGCCTGGACACCTACTTCGTCGCGACTTTTCCGCCGGAGCAGGTCGCCTCGTCCATCGTGCACGAGGGCGTGCACGCGCGCCTGCGCCGCGGCGGCCGGCGGATGCCGCGGGAGCTGATCGCGTGGGAGGAGCGCCTCTGCCGCAGGGCCGAGCTCGCGTTCGGCCGCCGGCTGCCCAACGGCGCCGCCGTGGTGGAGCGCGCCCGCGCCTCGCTGGCGCTTTCGGATCACGAGATCGCCCCGCTGGCCGGCAACGTCCGCCTGCGGGGACGCCGCTCCCGCGGCGCCTGATCGCGGACCCGCCTCCCATGGAGTTCCTGCAGGTCGGCGGAACGCGGCTGGAGTGCCGGTGGATCGGCCCGGCGCCGGACCAGGCGCCCACGATCGTGTTCCTGCACGAGGGGCTCGGGTCCGTCAGCACCTGGCGCGACTTCCCGGACGCGCTGGCGGCGGCCACCGGCTGCGGCGCGCTCGTCTACTCCCGCGCCGGCTACGGACGCTCCGATCCGGTCCCCCTTCCCCGCCCCGTCCGCTTCATGCACGACGAGGCGGCGGTGCTGCGCGACCTGCTCCGGAAAGCGCAGATCCGCGAGCCGATCCTGCTGGGCCACAGCGACGGCGCGTCCATCGCGCTGATCGCCGCGGGGAGCGGCTTCATCCCCGGCCTGCGCGCGCTGGTGCTGGAGGCGCCGCACGTCTTCGCGGAGCCGTGCGGGCTGGAGAGCATCACCGGGATCGCGGACGTGTACCGCACCACGAACCTGCGCGAGCGGCTGGCGCGGCACCACGGCGCCAACACCGACGCGGCGTTCTGGGGATGGAACCGCGTGTGGCTGGACCCGGACTTCCGCGCCTGGAACATCGAGGACGTCCTTCCCGGCGTCGCCGTCCCTACCCTGGTGGTCCAGGGCGAAGACGACGAGTACGGCTCGTGGGCGCACGTGGAATCCATCCAGGGCCGCTCCAGCGGCCTGGTGGAGACACTGCTGGTCCCGCGCTGCGGCCACGCTCCCCACGCCGAGCACCGCGACCCGGTGCTGCAGGCGATGGCCCGCTTCATCCGCTCGACGCTGGACCTGGACGAGTGATACCAGACCAGGGAAAAGACAGAACCTCACGCAGAGTCAGCAGAGTGAGCAGAGTTGTCCCTTGCACAGGCC
>DATAAG010000731.1:0-3342 GCA_036260235.1 Longimicrobium sp. | reverse complement strand
CAGGAGATCGAGATGTGGATCGGGGGCCGCCTCGCCGCCGCCTCATTACGTCATCGGTTGGCGTTCAGGGCGGAGTACGTCCTGGCGTCCATGCCGGACGTGCAGCACGTGAACGCGATCCGCCGCGACAGTAAACAGAATGCGGTACGAACCGAGGACGCGGTGCCGGAGGCCGCCACGTGCACCCGTGCCGCGGTCGTCCTGCGCAAATTCGCTCGGGCCGCGTGGATCCTCGGTGGAAAGAAGAGGATTGACTGGCATTCCCTGCGTGCCCTATTGTGCAAGAGCCGCAAAAAAAGCCCTGATAAGCGCGCAAGCGCGAACCCTTGCCATTGGGACACAGACCCACACCGGATTCCCCGTATCATGTATCGGCGACTCTGCACCTTCCTCTGGACGGGAGCGGTGTTCGCGGCCAGCGGTACCGCAGCGGCCCAGCAGCCACTCCCCATCTCCTTCGGCCAGGACCGCGCCGTCGGGCGCGACGAGGCGCTCGGCAGCACCATGGCCGCCGGAGTGGGGCCGGACGGCAGTGTGTACGTGGTGGACCACGTGAACTCGCGGGTGGTCGCGTTCGACCCTGATGGCGGGCGCCGGTGGAGCGCCGGGCGCCGTGGCCGCGGCCCGGGCGAGTTCCAGGTCCCGTACCGGCTGGACGTGCGCGCCGACGGGACACTGTTCGTGTTCGACATCGGCACGGGTGAGGTGACGTCGCTCTCGTCCGAGGGGCGCTATCTGGGCAGGTACCGTTTGCCGTTCCGCCTGACGCAGGTGGACAACCTTGTAGCGGTCGATGACGCGCTGCTCATCTCGGGCACCGCGACGCCGCCGAGCCCCGCCGCCGGCCGTGGCGTGCACCGCTTTCAGATCAGCGGATCGGAACTACGGCACAGCGGCTCGTTCGGCGCGCTGCCCGCGGTGCGGAACCGCGAGATCCTGGAAATGTGGGGTGCGGGAGCGATGGTGCGAGGGGCCGGGGGGATCATCTGGTACACGCGGCGTCTTCCGTACGAGGTCTACGGCTTCGACGCCGCGGGCAGGCAGCGGGTCGTCTTTCGGCCGCCGTTTCGTACACGCGGCACACCGGACGACGCCATCCGCGTGACCCGCAGTGGGCGCCGGACCACCTTCTCCGAGACGGGGACCCAGGTCGAGGTGCCGGGTCCGGCGTGGGAGCTGCCCGGCGGCCTGCTGTTGGTGTCCCGCATCCGGCCCGGAGAGCGCTTCTGGGACATCTTCTCGACTTCGGGCCGGTTCCTCGGGTCGTATAAGCGCCCCGACCGCTGGGAGGGAATCGCGGGATACGACTCCCGCCGCGGGGTGCTCTGGGTGACGGGCACGCACGCCGACGAGCCTGTGCTGTACCGCGTTCCGGTCGTACTCTCCACCCCATCCACCCCAACTCGGAGGCCGTGATGAGAACATCTCTGGGGATCCTCGCACTCGCCGTGCTGGCGTGCGCACTGCCCGCCAGCGCCGAGGCGCAGTGCAACGAGGAATGCGTCCGCCTCGTCAAGACCGACGGATCTCATGCCGGCTATGGCTGCATTGAATCGGCCGACAGCAGAAGGACCTGCACCGCTACCTCCACCTCCTGCACGACCACGGCCTGCTCGAGCGCGTTGTTGTACACTCCGGAAGGGGTGTTCGCCGGCAGGTTGGACGGATGCGCCGACGCGGCGGCCGAGTCCGTGCGCAACGCCGGTCGGGCCGCAGGGCAGCACGGGCGCCTGACGGCTGCCATCATGCGGCAGGCGCTCCTGCGCACGCTGGCGCTGCGGCAAACCCGTCTGGAAACTACCTGACCGAGGACGCAGAAAGGACGAGAACGGCCCGGGGTGCGGCATGCACCCGGGCCGTTGGTCCATCCATGCCGCGCCGACTGGTCAGTGTCCGCCGGCCACGCGCATCGGTGGCCGCGACGGCGAGGAGGAGAAGGCGAGCCCCCCCGATCGCGCGGCGTCGTCGAGATCTGTCGGAGAGCAGGCGGCCGATGATCGATCCATTGTTCTCCTCGCAGGGCGGACTACGGTACGGACGGCCCCGGGCATGGGACGCTTTCCATCCGGAAGACCACGTCCTCCGGGTTTCCCTCCCCGCCATCCAGGCGCGCCATCAGGGTTCGGGCATCAACCCGGTAATAGGTGATCCGCTTCGGAAAGTCGTGGGACGGGTCCTCGAACCTTGCCTCGCCCGGCCGGCTGGACGTCAGGCGGAACCGGCCCTGCGCGGTGCCCATCGGCGCGGGGACCAGGACGATCCCGGCCGAGTCCGCCACGATCCGGCTGAGCTCCCACCCGCGCGTGCGGCCGGTGTTGTCGTCCAGGTAGCGTGTCATCGCCAGCATCACGTCCGAATCGGCGGCCGTCCACTGCTCCTCGATCGAGCGGTCCACCCCCGCGTCCCCTCGCCAGCACCCCGCCATGAACGAAAGCGCGGCCAGGGGACGCTCCGGCTGCTGCCCCTGCGCCACGGCCGGCGCCGCGGCGAGAATGACGAGGATGAGCGCGACGGGGGAGATCGTCGTGGTGGACGTGGGGCGGAAGATGGGCATGGGGAGTCTCCGGATCCGGGGGCGGGACTGCGCACGCTACGATGCGTATCCGCCGTGGGGTTGTCCAGCATCACCTCTGAACCCGTCGCAGCGGTGTGCCCGGTCCTTGCAACTGCGCCGCGCCGGAAGCCCGACTTCATCCGATCCCGCACACACCCGGAGGCCGATGGCGCTGTTCGACGGACCCGCGCGCGCAGTGGAGCAGCAGGCCCACCGTACCGTGCGGCAGGCGTCGCCGTGGGTGCAGCGGCTGGCGCGGCTGGGGTACGCGGCCAAGGGTGTCGTGTACGTCATCATCGGCGTGCTGGCGGCGCGGGCGGCGTTCAACGGGCGGCAGGTGGAGGGCTCCGAGGGGGCGCTGGTGACCATCCTGCGCCAGCCGTTCGGCCGGGTGCTGCTGGGGATCGTTGCGCTGGGGCTGGCGGGGTTCGTCCTCTGGCGGCTCGTGCAGGCGGCGATGAATCCGGAGCACAGGGGCGATGGGGCGAAGGGACTGGTCACGCGCATCGGCCTGCTGATCAGCGCGCTCACCTACACGGCGCTCACCATCGAGGCGGTGCGGATGGTCCGCGGCAGCGGCGGGGGGCAGGGGAACGGGGCGCAGCACTGGACGGCGCGGCTGATGGAGCAGCCGTTCGGGCGCATCCTCGTCGGCCTGATCGGCGCGGGGATCGCGGCGTACGGGCTGTACGAGATCTACCAGGCGTTCAGGAGCCACCTGGACAGGCGGCTGGACCTGGCGCGCTCCGCCGTGGCGACGCGGCGGCGGGTGGTGGCGCTGGGGCGCG
>DATAAG010000730.1:0-5546 GCA_036260235.1 Longimicrobium sp. | reverse complement strand
CCCGAACGGCTGCGCGTTCCGCTCCCGCGCCTCCCTCAGCTTGTCCGCGATCCGTTCCAGCGCCGCATCCAGCATGGACTCGATCCCTCCTGCTGATCTCCGCACCGGTAACTGGCTCAGTGCCCCCCCGATCCCGCCGATTAGGTGGTGTCCGCGAAGGCGGACAGCGTGTAGTGGTTGCGGCGACTTCAGTCGCTGAACGGCGGGCGCGCATGGAATGATGATGTGCGCCGCCGCGAGCGGAAGTCGAATGCCCCGGTGCCGTCCCTGGCACCGGGGCTTCGTTCACCCGTTCACCCGTTCATCCCCTCAGGCTCAGAACTGGATGCCCAGCTTGAGCCCGACGGTCTGGGGACGGAACTCCCCGGGCCCGGTGCGCGAGTAGCCGCGGGCGGCGAAGCGGATCTCCGGCCCGAGCGTCACGGCGCGGCCGTCGCCCAGGTTGTACTTTGCCCCGAAGCCGAGCAGCCAGCTGATGCCCACGTCCGTGAGCTTGGGATCGAAGTGCGCGGATTCGTCGTCCCGGACCAGCAGCTCGGGGACCAGGCCGGCCTCCGCGAACGGCAGAAGGCCCTTGCGCGGGTTCACCTGGTTGTATCCCAGGGCGATCGGCGCACCCAGGTACAGCAGGTCGACGTGGACGTCCGTCGTCCCGTCGACGGCTTCCGTCCGCTCCGTGAACCCCTTGTTGGAGAGCGAAAGCCCCAGGCGCAGCGAGGCGCGGGGCCCCAGGCGCGCCAGCCGCGAGGCGCCCACCGAGTACCGCACGGCCTCGCGCTGCTTGATGGTGAACGGCCGTTCCCCGTCCGCGACCAAGCCGGAATAGGAGTTCGGACCGGTGGCGTCCAGCGACGCCTCGACCTGCCACCGCGGCTGTGCCTGGGCGTCCGCGGCGGGCGCCGCCGCGGGGACGAAGGCGAAGGCCAGTGCGGCAAGGGACAGGCGTCCGACGAGATTTGCGGGCATGAAGGCTCCTTGGCAGGAGGGTGACCAGCCGTGGCGGCGATCCGCCGATCTCACAGAACGTCCGGTGCCGTGCGTTCGCGACACGGCGGCGGCCACGCTTCCGCATCCGTCCCTGATCGTGGAGCCTGACGAGAAAAAGAAAAAGGAGCCGCCCCGGTGGGGGGCGGCTCCCTTGCGTGGCTGTGCCGGGTGGCTCAGCCGGCGCGGGTCACGTTCTCGGCGGCGGGGCCCTTCTGGCCCTGCACCACGTCGAACTCCACCTGCTCGCCCTCGGCCAGCGACTTGAAGCCGCTGCCCTGGATGGCCGAGTGATGGACGAAGCAGTCCTTCGCGCCGTCCTGCGGCGTGATGAAGCCGAAGCCCTTGCTGTCGTTGAACCACTTCACGGTGCCGATGGTACGCATACCGTACTCCTGTGTCGTGCTTTGCTGACCGTCGTGGGGCGCGGTATTTCCGTACTCACCGACCAGTCGTGCGTTTCGCGGGCCTCTCGGCGCCCCCGCGGTGGCGTTGCGTTTTTCACGGACAACAAAAAGGACCGGGGACGTAGCATCCCAGGTCCGTTGAGCTCTGGTTTTCAGCCGCATCGTGCGGCGTCCGCTTGCCGAAGTACCCAATCTACACGTTCCGCCCCCGGTTGTCAACGGGGGTACGCGCGGGGAGCCGGACGCGGCCCATCCATCACTCGTCGATCAGCACCGACTCCACGATCCTGCCCTCGCGCACCAGGGCGTAGCCGGCGTGCTGGCCCTGCCGGTTCCACGAGCCCGCCGGGCTGGTGAACGCCCACACCTCGTCGCCCTCCCGGGCGTCGCGCTTGAGCTTCTGCCACGCCATCCGCGTGCGGAGCGCGGCCCCGGGCTTCAGGTCGCGGTGGTACGACGTGGGAACGTCCTCGGCCCGCTGCGTTAGCCACTCGATGGGGATCTTCACGGTCACGCGCATGAAGGAAAGAGGTGCGTGCGGGGCGGGCATCGTCGTGCGCCGCCCCGCCGTACGGTTACCGCAAGGGGAGCGCCGTCAGCTGGCCGTCGTGGGACAGCAGCACCGCGGTCTCCGGCCCCTGCTGCAGCCGGTCCAGCCAGCGCCCGGCCTGCAGCTGCTCCAGCAGCGAGGCGGCGTTGCCCTCCTTCACCATGGCCCGGTGCTCGATCGCCAGGAACCGCTCGCCCTCGCCCGGCCCGGTGCGAAAGCGCCACACGTGCCGTCCGGGCTCGTTGCGCTCCGCCGTGTGCACCCGGCTCCACCGCCCCCGTGCCTGCTCCCGGATGGCCGCGGTGAGCTCGCCGGCCACGCGGGTGATCTGCTGCTTCTGCATTTCTCTGGGGGTCATGATGACCGCCTTTCTGCTTGGGGCTGGGCGCGGGCGCCCGCGAAGAGCTTCCGGCGGCGCGGTGTGCGCCGCGGAGTTGGGTGGGTGGAGACGAAAAAACGCCCGCGGCCTGACGTCAGCGCTGACGTCGAAGCCGCGGGCGTTTCGCGGTCGGGGAATCCATGCTCCCCGGGCGAATCGTTGGATACCCCGCGTGCCGCAGGCCGTTCCCGCGGCCGGCACTCCCGCCACCCTCCGCGCCTTCCTTTGCCGGGGGGATGGTTCTCCGCGGCCCGCGTCCTTCAGAACTGGACGCCCAGCTTGATGGCGCCGGTGCTGGGGAGGAAGTCGTAGCGGCCGGGGGCGCGGTACGAGTAGCCGCGGGCGCCGTGGCGCAGCTCGGGCCCCACCACCAGCGCCCGGCCGTCGCCCAGGTCGTACTTGAGCCCGAAGCTGAACAGGTAGCTGAGGCCCACGCCCCTCATGTCCGGGTCGAAGTACCGGCTCCCGTCGTCGTCACGCGTCAGCACCTCGGGGAGCACGCCCACCTCGGCGAACGGCTGCAGCCCCGGCGCGTGTTCACCAGGTTGTACCCCAGCGCGATGGGCGCGCCCAGGTACAGGAAGTCCACCTTGCGGCGGGTGATGACGTTGTCGATGTTCGCCCGCTCCGTGAACCCCTTGCTGGACAGCAGCAGGCCGATGCGCAGCGACGTGCGCGGCGCGATGGGCGCCAGCAGCGAGGCACCGGCCGAGTGGCGCACGGCGCCGTCCGTGTGGGTCTCGAACGAGCCCACCGCGATGGCGCTGTACCCGGTCTGGCCCCCGGTGTAGTCCCGCGAGACCTCGACCTGGATCTTGGGACGCGCCTGGGCGTGGACGGCGGGGGCCGCCGTGGCGAGAAGGGTGAGGCCCAGCACCGCCAGACGCGCGCATCGGACATGGAATGTGGTCATACCGGCTCCTTGGCAGCAGGGTGAGCGGCCGTCGGGTCGATCGCCGACCCCACAGAACGTCCGGTGCCGTGCGTTCGCGACACGCGGGCGGCCGATCCGCGGCCGAACGTGGGCGGCCCTCTTGAGGGATCGGCGGAGCCACGCCTATCATCGATGCGCGCCGTCCCCCGTGCCCGCCGCCCGGGCCGCGAACCAGCCTTCCGCCGAACCGCTCCCATGTTCCTCGTCCGCCGCGTTCCGCACGCCGTGATGCTCCTTGCCGCCGCCGCGTGCGCGTCCCCGCCTGCCCCCGCGCCGGCGGGCGCGCCCGAGACCGTTCCGGCCGCCGCCGATCCACGCAGGGAGCTGCTGGACCGGAACGCGGCCGCCTGGCTGCGGGAGAACGACGTTCCCAGCCTGGCCGTCGGCTTCGTGGAGAACGGGCGGGTGGCGTGGACGGCCGTGTACGGCGAGCAGTCGCCCGGCGTCCCGGCGACGGACACCACGCTGTACAACGTGGCCTCGCTGACCAAGCCCGTGGCCGCCGAGCTGGTGCTGCGGCTGGCCAGCGCGGGCCGCATCTCGCTGGACGAGCCGCTGTCGCCCTACTGGATCGACCCCGACGTGGCCGGCGATCCCCGCCACCAGCGGCTGACGCCCGCGCTCGCGCTCAGCCACCAGACGGGCTTCGGCAACTGGCGGTACCTGGAGGACGGGAAGCTCAGGTTCCACCACGATCCCGGCACGCGCTGGGGCTACTCGGGCGAGGGATACAACTACGTCGGCCGGTTCCTGGAGAAGCGGCTGGGGGTGCCGTTCGAGGAGCTGCTGCAGCAGGTCGTCCTGGGCCCGCTGGGCATCCAGGCCGCCACCACGCGGCGCGGCTGGTTCGCCGGGCGCACGGCGGTGCCGTACGAGGCGGGGAGGACGGTGAACCCCGGCATCCGCGAGCCGGGCGACTGGAGCGCCGCGGGGAACCTGCACGTCACCATCGGCGGATACACGCGCTTTCTGCGGAGCGTGGTGAACCGCGAGGGGCTTTCTCCGGAGGTCGCGGCGCTGCGGGAGCGCACCTTCGTGGACGTGATCGCCTCCGCGCCGGCGTGGGCGGATTCGCTCGTCCGCGCCACGCCGAACGTGGTGGAGGTGGGGATGGGGCTGGGGTGGATGATCTACCGGTTCCGCGACCACGCCATCCTGACGCACTCCGGCAGCGATCCCGGCATCAGCTCGTTCGTGATGTTCGATCCGGCCACGCGCACGGGGTTTGCGGCGTTCACTAATGGCGCAAACGGATCGGCGGTGATCCACCGCGTGCTGGAGGTCCTGTCGGAGCGCAGGGACTTCTACGACTTCCTGATGGCGGTGGAACGGCGCGCGGCCCAGGGCTGATCGCACGGGTCCACGAGGAGAAGCACACGGCCACGCCCCGGCGCGCCGCGCGCCGGGGCGTGTCGGTTTGCCACGGATCGGGCGTGTCACGCGTGCTGAAATGACTCGTCCGGAACTGTGCGTGTGATGGTGAAGTAGAACCCGCCGTTCCCGGCAGGTCACCATCCACGAAAGGAGTTCTCATGAGACACAGCCTTCGTCTGATCTCCACGCCGTTCTCCGTGCTCGCCCTGGCGTGCGCGGCCGGCGCCGCGCAGGCGCAGGAGTGCGTGGGGCTGCCCGGCGGCCGCGGGATGCTCTCGCTGGGGCTGGAGGGGATGGACGGCGCCACCGGGCGCGGCGTGTCGTTCGCCTACCAGGCGCCCGGCGCGTCCGTGCAGTTGCACCACCGGGCGCTGGACGCCTTTGCCCAGGAGGACGAGATCAGCACCTCCCAGGCGGTGGCGGCCGTGCGCCTGCCGCGCTCCCGGCTGCCGCTGTGCATCACCGTGGGCGCGGAGTGGACGGACTACGAGTACAGCGATCACGCAGGCTCGTCGTACACGGACGGCGTGCGTACGGAGAGCTACCACGTGTTCGGCGGATACCAGCGTCTGCGCGTGCCGGTGGGCGTCAGCCTGGGCCGCGAGTTCCACGTAGGCCGCGGGGCGTCGCTGGTGCCCTACCTGCAGTCGACGGTGTTCTGGGAGCGCGAGCGGCTGGCATTCCGAGGCGGGTCTGCGGAGGAGCGCCCGGGATGGGGGGTGGGCCTGAACACGGGCCTGGCGGTGGCGAAGGACTGGTTCGTCGTGCGCGCCAACCTGGCGCAGACGAAGACCTCCTTCGACCGCTCTCCCATTTTGAACCGCCGCAATGACGTCCCCGTCCTCTCGGTGCACTTCGGCGTGCGCTTCTGAGCCCGCCGACGCGGTAGAGGGATGATGCAGCGAGGCCCCGGCGACG
>DATAAG010000729.1:0-12319 GCA_036260235.1 Longimicrobium sp. | reverse complement strand
GCTGGCCGGAGGACCACCGTGCCAGCCGTTCTCCACCGCCGCGCAGTGGGCAGAGAGCGGACGCAGCGGCATCACCGACCCGCGCAGCCTTACGCTGCTCGCGTTCCTCGAACTCGCGGAGCGGTTCCTCCCAGCCGTCATCCTCATCGAGAACGTCCCCGGGTTCGTTCAGGGGCGAACATCCGCCCTGTCCATCATTGACGACGAGTTGCACCGCATCAATGCACGACACCGCACCCGCTACCGTATCGAGCATCGCGTAGTCCAGGCCGCGGACTACGGGGTGCCGCAACGGCGGCGGCGAGCCATCCTGGTCGCCCGCCGTGACGGAAAGGCATTCCGCTGGCCCGCGGCCACGCACGCCACGGAGCCGGTACGCGCCTACGACGCGCTCTTCGATGTGCGGCCGGAAGTGCTGCCGCGCCCCCGCGGCCACTGGACGGACCTGCTTCCATCGATTCCGGCCGGCAAGAACTATCAGCACCACACGAGCAGGGGCGAGGGGGAGCCGCTCTTCGGCCATCGAAGCTGGTTCTGGAGCTTCCTCCTCAAGCTTGCGCCCGACCAGCCGGCGTGGACCATCCCTGCGCAGGCGGGTCCCGCTACAGGTCCCTTTCACTGGGAGAACCGTCCGCTGGCGGTGGAGGAACTCGCGAAGCTACAAAGCTTTCCCAGGGAATGGCACTTCGAGGGCGGACACTCTGCCCGGGTACGCCAGATTGGCAACGCGACCCCTCCGCTCCTTGCTGAGGTGATCGGCCGCGCGGTCGCGGAGCAGCTCTTCGGGCGAGCGTTCAACGGCCCGCCGACGCTCTGCATCACGCGCCAGCGCACCGTTCCGGCGCCGCCAGGACCGACCCCAGTGCCGGAGCGGTTCCTGGCCCGAAGAGGGATGCAGCCCGATCACCCGGGCGTGGGAGCAGGCCCGGGCGCGCAACGACGGCGCCTGCGGGAGCTGCGCACGGAGTTCGCGCGCCTTCTCGTGCTCCGGATGCGGTGGCTGCCGATGGCGCGTGCTGCCGAACCGCTTCTGCATCCCGCGAGACACCCCATTGCCAGACAACGACTACGGTGACGGCCTCGCGTCGGGGGGCAACGATGTGCAGGGGGCATCGGCTGCACCCGGCGCGGTACACGGAGGCGTTGGGTTCCCGGGCTCAGCTCTCAGCGGGATGAGGCCGCCACGGCGCACGATTGCGCGGGCCACTCGCTCCGCATCCTTCCGTACGTCCGACTCCCACACCCGCACCACCCGCCATCCCAGCGCTCGCAATTCGCGCCCGACTAACCGGTCGCGCGCGCGGTTCCGCGCGATCTTCGCCAGCCAGTATTCGGCGTTCGCGCCGCGTGCCAGCCTGGCCTTGCGCGCGGCCCAACGCCGGCCGTGCCAGAAATCACCATCGCAGAAGACGGCGACCTGTGTCTCCGGAAAGATGATGTCCGGATTGCCGGGAAGGTGGGTCACGTGCGTCTGGAACGAGAGCCCCAGCCGCAGAAGCGCAGCCTCGAGCAGGCGCTCGGGACGTGTACCCTGCTTCGTGTTGCCGCGACCAACCCGCGAAGCGGCCTCGCTCGCAGGCGAGAGGCCGGCATAGCTGGGTGTGGTGCGTACGGGCCGTGCCCCCTGTGAAGGGGCGGAATCTTTCGACATCTGCAGTGCGCCGGTCGGGCCTAGCGCATTCCCTCTGGCAACAGGATCGCGGCGGCGCCGGCGCGCGAAAGGAGAGCATTGGCCGGGAGCCAACCCGCGCCGAGCTCGTCCAGCGGATGCCCGCAATGCTGGTCGCGCACGTAGACGCACGAGGGACAGCCATCCACACACCCCTGGATGCACCCGGCCATGAAGTCCTGGGCGGCATGTAAGAGCTGGACGAGCCCGCCTCCCCGGTTCACCAGTTGCACCACCCCGCCTCGGCCGACGGCGCTCTTCTCGAACAGCACGATAGCCGCCTCGGCGGGAAAGAGGCGGGAGCCCAGAGTGTCCGTCCCCAGTTGGCGCATGGCGGCCATGAGCAGCGCGTGCTCCACCGCGTGCAGCGCCCGGTAGGCGGGAAGCGCGCCCTCACCGACCTGCAGCAGGTCGCGAACCTCTGTGTGCGCAATCTCTGCCGCCTCCGCCCGGATGAGGTCGGCGAGCGTCTGGCCTGCCAGGCCTGGATTCCGCTCCGCCAGACGCTCGACTACCTGCTCCGCGTCAAGCTCCAGAACTAGCGCCGCCCCGCGAGTGGTGTGCATGAACGCGCGGAACCGGGCGAAGCCTTCCGGATCGCGAAAGAAGGTTGCAAGCCGCTCGTCGGGATCCACGTGGGATTGGGGATGGGATGCCGACGGACCTGCCTTGTACCCGTAGCAGGCGGTAACCGCCCAAACGTCGCGCACCAGGTAGGCGCGGCCGAGCGACGCATCCGCGAGAGCGGCGGCATCCTCTCCACTCACCAGCGTACCTGGCGCGCCGACGTCGAGATCGAAGGCGTCCGCCCACCCGGCGGCGCGTGCCGCGGCAGCCGCAGCCCGCAGGCCAGGCAAATCGACGGCCTGGTTGCCCACGAACATCTCCTGATACGCCAGCGCCTGGAGCGCGTTCGGTGCGCTGGCCACGACCGGTTTCATGAAGATCACGCTGGCGCTCTCGGCATCCGCACCCGGTAGGACGCAGCGCAGGCAGCGCTCCTGCAAGGTGACGCGATAGCTCGTGCACGCCGTGCACCGCCACTCCCACCGCTCGACGTCGTTCGTCTCATGGATCTCTAGGTGCACGTGACCGCGGTGACAATCCGGACAGTGGATCGGCGCACCGAGCACGCGCCCGGGCACCCCCGGACGCCGGAAGTTGCCGCGGAGCTCCGTTGGCGGGACAAGCTCACGCACGTCGGCACAGCGCCCACAGATGAAGACGATAGGCTCGATCCGGAACATCCCTTCCCGGCAGCACGGGCAGTGCAGCGTCGCCGGCACGTGCTCGGGGTCCAGCAGTTCGAAGTGGCCGCACCGCCTGCAGTGCACCGTGCGCGGAAAGACACGCGTGCGCACCGTGGCGTCGTCATCGACCTCAATCAGGCTGATCTCGCGCTCCTGCGGCATGGCGGGTGGCGAAGGCGGCCGCGCCGCCCCGGCCGCCGCCGCACCCATCCCGTCTGCGAGTGCACCGTCTGACGCGTCGCCGGGAAGGATCAGGTCAAACGGATCGAACGAGTCACCGGCGTTGCCGGCCGCTGTCGCGCCTCCTCCGCCCTCCGCGGCACCCGCGAGCGCCTGGCGGGCCGCCCGTCGTTCGTACCGGGCCAGGTCGTGCGCGTGCCGGCGAGCCAGCTCGGTGTAGATGCGGCGGGCAAGCGATCGTCTCACCAAGTCACTTAACCGATCTTCCCGCTCACCGCGCGCGGAGACGACGTCCCGGACGCGCGTGATCTGCCCGCTCACGAAGCGCATGGCATCAGGGAATGCCTGGTAGATCACCTGCAGCGGCGAGATGTTGGGAGCCCTCGGGGGCATCAGGCCGTCCCTTTCACTCGTGCGGCGCTCCGCCCGCGCTTGCATCCATTCGCGGTGCAGCTCCGACAGATTGTCCCTGCTATGTTCGCCGGTCGCATCACTCCTCGCTTTCTCCACCATCATCCGCCCGGCCGCCATAGGGAGCGCGCAGGCGCTCGAGCAGCTCGTCGTCTGCGCAGGTAACGCGCACGGTGCTCCCGGAACGGCCGCGAAGGCTGCGGATGAGCCACTCGGACGCAGGAGTGGTCATCAGATCCGCCAGGAAGCTGTTCCGCGCCGTCAGCTGATCCATCAGGGCGTTGAACCGGGTGGCCACGAGCGCGTCGGTGTCGACCTTCAGTCCGGGATCGTCGCAGAGAATGCGGCTAATCCCGCTCAGGACGCGCGCTTCACCCTGTGACGCGGCACTCACCGCCTGCTGAATGCCGCTCGCATGTGCCCACCGCGGCTGGGGCAGGCGCAGGCAGAGCGCGACCAGAACGGACTTGGCGACGTTGCCGAACATCTCTCCCGCGCAATGCAGGTTCGTGCTCTTGACCGGTAGCACGTCGTAGTACCCCGCCACGTCGGAGAGCACGGCGTGAAAGTGCCGGTACAAGTAGCGGTCGCGAGGGTTGAACGGCTGCAGCACGATCTGGACGTGTCCACTGGACCGTCCGCGGCCGGTGCGGCCGGCCGTCTGCACAAACTCGGTGAATCCCTGCGTCAGGCCCAGCATGATCATGTGGTTCAGCCCGTGAATGTCGACCCCCAGGCTGATGACCAAGTTCGCAAGCAGGATGTCGATCTCGCCCGCCAGCGCCCTGGCCACGATCTGGCTGATCTGGTCCTTGGGAGCCTCGCCGCTCAGAAACTCGACGCGCAGGTCGGGACCAAATGCATTCCGGTACATGTCACGCAGCGCGCGGCGCATGTCGGCGCCCTCCTGCTTCTTGAACAGGTAGCCCAGGAGAAAGCGCCAATCCCCCGGCGTTTCCGTCAACGCCGCAAGCCTCTCCTCGAGCTCGCCCCCCGCTGCCACGCCACGTCCCCGGAGCTCCCCTTGATCACGCCCGGCGGCGTCAATATCACGGGGTGCCGCACTCCCCCCGCCACCCGCGTGCAGGTGGAGATAGGCGTTGAGCGTGGCGCGGATGAACGCCTGCTTCGAAGACATCTTGGTCGGAAGCGTCGCCAGCACGCGGTGGCGGACGGTACCGTCCTGAATCCGGAAATAGCTTGCCTCCTCGCCCTGCGGGGGAATGAGCACGATCTCACCCTCTGCCGCCCTCCGGCGCGTGAGCGCCTCGATCAACTCTCTCTCGTTGGAGATGGTGGCGGTCGCGGTTTCATAGCGGATCCCCACCCGGCGACCGGACAGCGCGGCCTGCGTAACCTCGAGGTCCGCCAGGAACATGGACAGGTACGTGGCCGTCACCCCATAGAGGCTGTGCACCTCGTCGAAGCCCATGTAGCGAATCGCGCGCACTTCCGTGGGGCCCCGCGCCGTGCCGGGACACCCCGCGGGCTTGTGGAACGCGGCGCAGCGCTCGGCCTCCGGCTTGAGCGCAAGGTACGCCGACGGACAGGCGCGGCCGCAGGTCACACACCGTCGGACGGGCGCGCCGAAGAGCCCGATCCGGTATTGCTCGAAGCTCGTCGCGGTTGCTTCGTAGAAGAGCTTATCAGGCGTGGCGATGATGATGTCCGGCAGGAACGCGGGCACATCGTACGTCGTGTACATGTAGCCCACCCGGTGCCCGCACCGGCCGCACTCCGGCACCATTCGGCTCTGCTCCCGCACGGCGATCATCGGGGCAGCGTCGCACGTCGGGCAGGCGCCAAAGTGGTGCATCTCCTCGCCAGGCTCGCGCGCGAGGAGCATGCGGTACAGGGGATCGCTCGTGCCCATGAGGAGCCCACCAGTCGCGTTACCGGTCGGCTCGTGCTCGCGCATGGCGTGCACGAACGCGGTGAGGCGCCGGAACATGTCCTCGTTGAGAAGCCGGGTGGGGAACATGAGCACGGCAGACCCGCGCTCAGGTCCGCACCAGGCAGAGACGGCGGCGTTGACCAAGAAGACCACCGTCTTTCCCGCGCCCGTCGGCGCGCGGACGACGGTAACCGGGCGATACGCTCCGGTGGCCACGTACTCCAGGTTGGCCTGGATCGCGTCCCACTGGAACCGGTGCAGACGCTCCAGCCGAAACGCCGCGGCGGCCGCGGCGAGCACCGACCGGAGTACGGGCCACCGCTCCGCGACCAGCGCCCGCACGGCGTCCGACGGTGCGTCGCAAGCAGCCAGCAGCGCCTCAGGGGTGGCGGTGAGTGTCTCAAAGGCGGGACCGGGCTCCGGCAACTCGCGCGGCGTGTCGAACACGCCGAAGGTGGTGAGTACGACCGTCCGCGGGTCGTCGAGCGCGCGGGTGGCGATGCATCCGGACTGCCGCACTTCGTAAAGTCGGCGTGCCGATGCGCGACGACGGTCGTCCTCATCCCGGAGTGTAAGCAGGTGCCGCTTGGATTCGGCGTACTGGAGGGGTGGAAAATCAGGGTCTCCCCCTTCGACCGTCACCAGCAAGTGCGGCATCAGAAGCGCGGCCAGCAGGGTCGCACTGGCCCGGTCATCCTCGTGCCACACCGACGTGTTGCGCAGCGTGACCGTGAGCAGAATGCGGTCGGCTCGCTGGCGCACCCAGCTCACGCGCAGGACCACGCTCGCCGCACGCGTCTCCCCCCACAGGTATGTCGCCAGTCCCTGACGAGCCCTCCTTGGCATTGCTCGGCCCACAAGGTTACCGTCGGGGTCCTGCTCCACATCCAGAGCGCCAGATCGGTCCACCGTCCCGTACACCCGGTCGTCGGCCGGACTGGCGAGCATCCGCTCAACATCCCCCTCGGCCCGGTCCACAATCACATCCACCACGTGCAACGCCTCTCGCATCGGTCCGGCAATGGTCCGGAGCCGGTCCCCGGCGGGCTCGCCCAGATCGTGGATGGTGCCACCGATGCGCGGCCGCCTGAGCACGTCGGGCACGGCGTGGCGCGGATTCACCACCTTTCCACGGCGCCCGTCGCCGATCTGGAGCGCCGATGCCTGGCCCCACCTCGCAAGCACCCTCACCCGCACCGGCACCAAGCCGTCCACCGCCACGGGGAAGGTTACGCTCATCGCCGACGGGCCACCGATGCGTTCAGACTCTTCCACGTACTGTGGAAAGAGGGCGTGGGCTGCGACAGACGATTCGAGCGCCGCTCCCTGGATGTACGCCATGTCCAGGATCTCGGTCGTGGTGATCTCATCCAGCGTCCGCCCGTCGCTGCCTGGTTGAGTGATCCGGACGAGCAACTCGCGCACCCAGCCGTCGAGCGTGCGGCGCGCCGAGGATTCCTTATAGAACATCCGTCTCGCTATCTGCTGGTGGAGTAGTGATCCGTGTCATCAACCCCGGTGCCTTTCGCGGCGTGAGGACAGGCATCCCACGCCCGCTGGTCGGCCCGCTGCAAGGCCCGGACAGAAGCCGTTCGGTCCAGCACGAGAGGCCGGACGTCTGTTGCCCCGGCGATACGCAGGAGACGAGCAACGCCACTCAGCGTGTGCCCCGTAGTTACCATGTCGTCCAGCAGCAGCACGGGACGACCCGCAACCCCCGCCGCCTGCTCGCGCAGCATGTACTCGTCAGCCGCGATTCGCCGCCGGCCGGCCGCAACGCTGTGCCGGGCCGATTCACGCTTTTCGCGCACAACGGCCGGGACGACCGCCACTCCAAGGGTGTCGCCCAGAGAGCTGGCGAGCCGCAGCACCGGGTCAGGCGTTCCAGATGTCGGAACCGGCACGATGACTGGGGCGGCCTTAAGGTTTTCCGTGCGGCCACTCATCAGGCCGGCTGCGCGATGCGCAAGCAGCCGGGTGGCCAGTGTCAGCGTGTGCGGGGACCGCGTGCGCAGATCGGCTCGGATCGCTTCGGTGAGGCCTGACGTCCAGCCCAACGCGGTCAAGGAGAGGTCGGCGGCCGCCAGTGTGCACTGACGACTATGCTCATTATCCACCGGATGGAGAGTGAGGCAGGCGCTACAGACTTCGTGCGACCTGATCAGCGCGCGCGGTACCACGGCAGGGGTAGCAATTCTCGCCGCTGACGTGTGGGGCGGTGAGTCGAGCAAGGCTTGGAGGCAGTTGTCGCAACATCGCGCGGCAAAGCCTGGCGGACGCGTGTGCGGAGGAAACGTCGTATGCTCCAATAATTGGATACCCTCATCCCGTCAGAATGGGAAAAGATAGTGCACGAGAAGGCTTGCGTCACCTCCGAGTCCCCAGATGCAACAATTTACCGGCGGGCATTCAGCGCCGCTCCGATCTCCTCCCGCACCTACTGCATCCACCTCCACCCGTTCCCTCCCCGCCGCGCCTGCCGCGCCGCCTGCGCACCGATGCGCCCCCAGCGCCCGGGGGTCGCTCGAAAGCTGGATGCAGGACGATCCGGACACCACCCGGAGGCGGTGCGGCGGTCATCCCTGCCCCGGGTCGGGTTCCCCGACCTGCGTGATGGGCGACGCGAGGTGGAGCAGCTCCAGCAGCGGGCGGTCGCGCTGCCCGTCCACGGAGGAGTAGAGGCTCAGGCCGAACACCCACTCGCCGCCGCCGGGCGCAGGATCGTAGATGCCCTCCCACCGCGCCACCCGGTCGATCACCTCCTGCACCGTCGCGGACGTGTACTCGAAGCGCGGCCGGTACGCCACCGGTAGGTAGGTGACGATCGGCGCCGCAGGGGAGCCGCCCAGCTCGTAGCCGTAGCGGATGGCGGCGCTGACCTGCCGCCCGGCCGCGCTGCCGCCGAACATCTCCGCGAACACGGCCGCCAGCGGGTTGGTGCCCGCGTCCGGCGTCCAGGCGCCGATGGGGAACGCCCGATCCCAGCTGAGGAGCGGCGTGGCCGGCGCGGGAAAGGCCAGCGCCTGCGTCTGGTAGACGAACCCCGCGCGGGTGGGCGGCAGCGCGGGCCCCAGCAGCCGCGCGTTGCGCAGCACCCGCACCTGCGCGCTCCCGTTCTGGTGGCTGGCCACGTGCAGCCCGCCGAAGCGCATCTCGAAGCCCAGGAGCGTGAACGCCTCCACGCCGGCCGGAAAGTCGTACCGGCGGCCGGCGGGGGTGTCCACGCCCTCTCCCAGCGGCCGCACCGGGCCGCCGGGCGCGAAGATCCCCATCCGCGGCCACCCCACGCTCCCGTCCGCCCGGTCGCGCACCAGGGTGAGCGAGGTGTACTCCCACCGCGCCGCCGCGTCGTTCCACGCGGCGTCCAGCGTCTGCGTGAACTGGTACGTCTCGGGGACGGGGCCGCCGGCCGGCGCGGCGCGCGCGCTCAGCCGCGGCGCGCCGGTCCAGTGCGGCCCCCAGAGGCCCGCCACCCTCCCCACCAGCGCGGCGAAGGTCTCCATCGCGTTCCCCAGCGTCTGGCCGGCCAGGTCGCCGCCGGCCTGCAGCGCCTGCAGGATGGCCCACAGCCCGGGCGCCACCGCCACGTACTGCGCCAGCGCGGCGAACAGGTCGTCGCCCTCGGCGCCCTCGGCCTGGAGGAGCGGCGTCTGGTTGAAGTCGACCTCCAGCCGCAGCTGGTCGGGCGCCATCCCCTGGTGCTGGTAGGTGAAGGCGTAGTCCCACCGCAGCGCCTCGCCGTAGGTGGCCGCGCCGGGGGTGGTGGGAGCGGCCTCCTGCGCCAGCAGCGCGGGGAGCGGCGGATAGGCCCGCAGCGGGAGCGGCGCCGCCGGCGTCCCCAGCGCCACGGTGACGCCCGGCGGGAGCGCCGGGCCGAAGGGGAGGACCAGGCTGAGCCAGTCGGAGGCGTCGTACCCGTCCACCACCGGCGTGAGGTTGAACTCCACCTCGTTCACCGCGTAGGTGAGCGGAAGGTCCACGCTCCGCTGCCGGCCGTCCTCCCCCACGTCCACCAGGAAGTTGACGTACGAGCCGCCGGCGGCGAGCGAGGTCTTCGCGCTGCTCACGCTCACGCGCTTCTGCTCGCCCTCCGGCCGCGCGGGGAGCACCCCCGCGCCCGAGAGCCGCGCCCGCGCCGCGTTCCCCGCCGACGCGGCGGCGGCGCCGTACTGCACCACCACGTCGGTGCCGTAGCCGCCGGAGAGCGATACCAGCAGCCGCTGGCGCAGCGTCTCGCACGCCGATGCCCAGTCGGCGGGCGGCTGCGGCTGGCGCGCGGGGTCCGGCTGGCCCAGCTCCAGCACGTAGTCCAGCCCCCCGGCGATGCCGGAGGCCAGCGTGCGCTTGGCCGCCAGCACGTCGTGCAGGCACGCCCGCTTCGGGGTCCGGTACGCCGGGGCGGCGTAGGCGGCGGTCAGGAACAGGTCCACGTCGGAGAGGAAGCGCTGCGCCCACGCCTCGGCGTCCACCCCCTGGAAGTCGGCGGCGGCGGCCGGGCCCAGGGTGCCGTCCTCCCGCAGCGGCTGGATCGGCACGTTCGCGCGCGAGACCCGCGTGTTCTGCAGCGGCCGCAGGGCAAAGTACTGCGGGATGCGGTCCGGCAGGCCGGGCACGGCCACGGTGGGCGCCACCCGTACGCTGGAGACGTACCCCGCCCCGAACGCCACCGCCCACACGTCTGCCGGCGCGGCCCGCGCCTCTTCCGACCGCACCTTTCCCGTGGCGGCGCGGAGCGCGGGGACGGCCTCCTGCAGGCCGCGCGCGAACTCCCGCATGGCCAGCGCGCGGTCGCCCGGCTCCGTGCCGGGGCGCGGGAGGGGCGGCAGCGACGCCCGGTCGCGCACCGCGGGGCCGGGCTCCGCGGCGGTCCCGCGGAACGCCTCGTCCACCAGCGCGGCGGCGCGCGCGATCTGCACCCACGCGTGCAGGGGGAACACCGTGTCGGCGAAGCGCCACCCCGCGTCCGTCGCGCCCACCGGCGCGGTGAGCCGGGCGGCCGGCGGGGGCAGGAGGAGGACGGCGCCGGGCGCCAGCAGCGGGACCTCCGGGTTCCCCTCCGCCACCTGCGCCGGGGTGACGGTGCAGTGCTCCTCCCCGAAGCGCCAGGCGATGCCGTTGAAGGTGTCGGCCGCGCCGGTGACCACGGTGGCGGTGGTGCCGTCGCCGCGCGGCATCGACAGCGCCGTGCCGGGGGCCACCACCCCCGTGAGCGCCGCGCTGGCGATCGCCAGGTCCGCGGGGAGCACGCCGTAGCGGGCGGCCGCCTCCGCCAGCGTCCAGGGGGCGGATCGGGCGCCGAGCACGGCGGGAGGCGCCAGGAGGAGCGCCCCCGGCGCCAGGAACCCCGGCGTGGCGTGGATGGCACCCACCAGGTCCGCCAGCTCCACGGCGGGGTCGAAGCGCGCCAGGACGTCGGCGAAGGAGTCGCCCTCGCGCGTGGGCACCTCCTGCCGGCCCACGGTGATGGTCCGCCCCCCCGCCAGCACCCCCGGGAGCGCCCGGTTGGCCGCGGCCAGCGCCACCGCCGGCGTCGCGGCGGACGGGTCCGCGTCCAGGAAGAGCGCGGCCAGCCCGTCGAGGGTGGCGTCCCCCGGGATCGCCACGGGGATGCGCAGCGCGGCGGGGGCGGCGGGGAGCGCCGCCTGGCCGGGGATCGCCAGGTACAGGTCGTCGTGCGGCGGCGCGGGAACGGGCGCCAGCGCCACGCCGCGGTTGTGCCGCAGGATCTGCTCGGCGGGGGTGGCCCAGGTCCCGGCCACGGCGGCCAGCGGCTCGTCGAACCAGTCGCCGGCGTCCCGGAAGCCGGTGTAGAGGGGCGTGCCGGCGGCGAACAGGTTCACCACGCCGGTGTTGGCGGCCGCCAGCGCGGCCGCCGCCACGCCGCTGCCGTTGCGGTCCAGCGACTCGCCGTCGGCGGCCAGCCGCCGGTCGAACGCGAGGGTGGCGCCGGCGCGGAAGAGCCCCGCGACGCCGGCGTTGGCGGCGGCGACCATCACCCCGTCCCAGGGCACGCCCTCGGAGACCAGGGTGGCGGCCACGTCGTCCAGGCTCACGTCGGGGTGCTCCTCCGTGACCTGGACCGACACGTCGTTGCAGGTGAGGACCACCCCCGGGCGCAGCAGGCCGCGGGTGGCGGCGTTGGCGCGCGCCAGGCTCTCCGGCGTCAGCTCCAGCGTCCGCGCCAGCGCAGCCAGGGTGGGCGGGAGCGCGGGCGGCGCCGGGTCGGCGGGGACGACGGCGAATCGGGGGATGGAGAGACGCGCGCCGGCCCGGAACATCCCCGGCACTCCGGCGTTCGCGGCGGCGGCGGCCACGGGCGTGACGCTCACCCCCGCGGCGGCGAAGGCGTCGGCCACCTGCGCCAGCGTCACGTCCGGACGATCCGCCGCCACCGGCACCTGCACGCCGCCGGCGGTGAAGACGAAGCCCGCGCGCAGCAGCGCCGGCGTGTTCGCCGCCGCCTGCGCCACGCGCGCCGCCGTGGTGCCGGCCGCCGCGGCCACGCCGTCCAGCGTGGGCGGCTGCGCCGGCGGCGCCGGGTCGGCGGGGACGACGTAGACGGTGGGCGGAAGGACCAGCTCGGTACGCGGCCGCAGGGGGAGCACCGTGTTCTCGGGGTGGGAGAGCACCGCCACGGGGTCGCCCACTCCCGGCGTGGTGGCGACGGACGCGCCCTCGGCGAACACCTGGTAGACGGGGAGGACGAAGTCGGTCCCGTCCACCGGCTGCGCGGGGGGCGCGGCGAAGATGCGCGAGAGCGGCACCGCGCCGTTGGCGGCGGCCAGCCCGTCCCACCCCACGCCGTGGCGCGCGCTCACCGCGTCCAGCGTGGCCGCGGCCGCGGGGTCCGCGTAGACGTCCTCGAGCCGCGAGGCCGCCGACAGCCAGGCGCACCCGGCCCCGGCGAAGGCGCGC
>DATAAG010000728.1:0-3913 GCA_036260235.1 Longimicrobium sp. | reverse complement strand
GTGGATCACTGGAGCTAGGAAAGGAATGATGCGGCGGACGGCGAGGCGGGTGGGGGTGATGCTGGTGCTCGGTGCGGTCGCGGCGGCGTGCCGCGACCGCGGCGGCGCGGCGAAGGGCGGCGAGCCCGTGCAGCTGGACTCCGTGCCCAGCGAGGTGCAGCTGCGGCTGTACGTGGCGCGCGACTGGGCGTGGAACGAGGAAGACACGCTGCGCCTCACCGTCGTCAACCGCACGAACCAGCCGCTGGCCGGCGAGGTGAGCCTGTTCGTCGGGTCGCCGGTGGAGTTGCTCTTCGACACCGCCGGATCCAACTCCAACAGCGCGCCGCCGCCGTCCACCCTCTCCTCCGGCGAAGGGACGCGCGTCACCTTTCCGCTCGGCTCGCTGGCGCCGGGGGAGAGCGGCGAGTTCCGCCAGGCCGTGCGCACCCCGCCCGCCCCCCTCCGCCGCCGCCCCACGGAAGCGGCGGACACCGCCACCCGCTTCGCCGTGCGCGCCTGGGTCACGGCCGGGGACAGCGAGGTGGCGCGGGCGGCGGACACCATCCGCATCCGCCCCGGCAGCGAGGTGGTGCGCGGCGGGTGCGGCGGCGTGCAGGACGTGGCCGTCACCCGCTACGGCATCGGGCCGCTGCGGCTGGAGATGCTGGCCGGAGACGTGCGGACGCTCTGCCCCGAGGCGCGCGACACCATGTGGCAGGGGCAGGAGGGGATGCGCGAGCGCGGCCTGGCCGTGCGGCTGGCGGGCCATCCCGTCACCCTGGTTCTTGCCGGGGACAAGGTGCAGCGGATCGTCGTCGACACGGCGGGGCTGCGCACCGGCGTGGGTGTGGGCGTCGGCAGCACGCTGGCGGAGCTGCGCGGGCGCTACGGGCGCATGTGCGCAGGAAAGGGAGAGGGCCGCATCGCCGTCTGGTTCCCCGCCGCGCCGGGGGTGAGCTTCGGCGTGGATCCGCGGACGGCCGGCCCCGCGACGGGAACGCTGGACCCCGAGACGCTGCCGGACACGGCGAAGGTGGACCGCATGTGGGTGCGCCAGGGCAGCGACGACTGCCCCGCGCCCGAATCCTGACGCCGTCGGCGACGGGCGCTGCGGACCGCCGCTCCACCCGCGTCGTCATTCCGACGCTGCGCCACGCGTTACGTTCCTGCGGCCGAGAACGTGGCGCAGGCTGAGGAATCGACCTGGCCGTGCCGGTGGCAGGCTGGACGGACAGTAACCCCTGGCCGGCGGTTTTCCTGATCAGGACGAGAAAGGGACGACGTGAAGATCCCGATGGCGGTGCTGGCCGACGAGGCCAACGTTTCGCAGGAAGGCAAGCTGAACCTGATGGGAATCTTCGACCGCATTGCCGCGGCCGATTTTCCCGTCATTCATCCCAAGATGGTGTTCGCCTTTCGGGTGGAGGCGGAGTACGGCGACGCGGGCCGCACCTTCCCGGTGCGCGTCTCCATGGAGGACGAGGACGGCACCGTCCTCTTCCAGGCCGAGGGCGAGCTGATGGCCCCGTCCGTGCCGGCCGGGGAGTTCTCCACCGCGAACCAGATCTTCGCGCTGGTGGGCGTGCAGTTCCCCACCCCCGGCGTGTACCGGTTCCTGGTGCGCGTGGGCGACGGCGCGCGCGCCGAGGCGCCGTTCCTGGTGCAGCACGCCGCCCGCGACCCGCAGCTGAACTAGGGGCACCGGTCCGGACGCTCCGGCCGGCTTCGGCGTGAAGGCGCGCGCCCCCCTCTCCGGCGGGTTCGGTACGGACGGGGCTTCTGCCTTTTTCCAGCGGCGGGCTTACCCGCTCACGACGGGGGCTACGGATACAGGGGTGGTTCAGGCTGTCCCCTGTAACCTGTAACCTGTAACCTGTCCCCTCGCCGTCCTACCGCTCCGCCGCGATCCAGCGCTCGATCTTCGCCCGCAGGAAGGGCAGGGGCACCGAGCCGTCCTCCAGCACCCTGTCGTGGAAGGTGCGGATGTCGAACCGGCTCCCCAGCTCGCGCTCCGCCATCTCCCGCAGCCGGCGGATCTCCAGGTTCCCCAGCATGTACGCGGTGGCCTGCCCCGGCCAGCCGATGTAGCGGTCCACCTCGTTCTCCACCGCCTGCCGGTTCTCCGCCGTGTGGGCGAGCATGTAGTCGATGGCCTGCTGGCGCGTCCATCCCAGCACGTGGATGCCCGGATCGACGACCATCCGCGCCGCCCGCAGCGCCTCGTTGCTCAGCAGCCCCATGCGGTCCATGTCCGACGAGAAGAGCCCCATCTCGTCCGCCAGCCGCTCCGCGTACAGCCCCCACCCCTCGCTGAAGCCCGAGTTGCCCATGAAGCGCGCCACGATGTGCGCGTCGCGCCGCTCCTGCGCGATGGCCAGCTGCAGGTGGTGGCCCGGGATGGCCTCGTGGAACGCGGTGGACTCGATCCCCACCCGCGTCTGCTGTTCCGGCTGGTAGGTGTTGATGCGGTACTTGCCCGGGCGGCTCCCGTCCTCCGAGGGCGTCTCGTAGCTGGCGCCGGGGGCCGACTTCTCCTCGAACTCCGCGTACGGCTCGATCACCACGTCGCTCTGCGGCAGCCGGCCGAACCAGCGGGGCATGGCCTGCCGGCCGCGCTCGATGGCCGCTCCCGCGTAGTCCACAATCTCCTGCTGGCTGCGGAAGAGGAACTGTGGATCGGTGCGGAAGCGCTCCAGCAGCGCCGGCACGTCCGTGGTGTTGAAGCTGCGCTGCGCGATCGTCCGCATCTCGCCCTGGATCTTCTCCATCTCGCGCAGGCCGATCCGGTGGATCTCCTGCGCCGGCACGTCCAGCGTGGTGAAGGAGCGGACCCGGGCACGGTAGCACTCCTCCCCGTTGGGGTTGCCCACGATCCCCACCGCCTCGCGCGAGGCGGGGAGGTACTCGTTCACCAGGAAGTCGCGGTAGCGGCGCACGGCGGGGTACAGCTCGTTCGCCATCACCTGCTCGAACTCCGCGCGGAACGCCGGGGCGCTGTCGCGCTGCATGGGCGCCGCGAAGGGCGACGCCGCCGGCGGCATGGCCAGCAGCTCGTCCATCTGCTGGATCACGCGGCGCACGTTCACCCGCGGCGCCGTGTAGCCCAGGCGAATGCCCTCGCGCAGGTTGGCGATCTCCGTGTCGATGGTGCGCGGCAGCCCGCGCCAGCGGGTGAGCGCCTGCCGGCGCAGGTCGTCGGTGCCCACCGGCTGCACCGCGGCAAGGCGGGGAAGCTGCACCTGCCAGCCGAACATCTGGTTCACGCCCGCCCACAGCTCGTTGCGGCAGACGCGCCCCTGCGCCCCGGACTGCGCCGCCTCGCGGAGGAAGCCGAGGGTCACGTACTCCGCCCCGCCCACCAGCGGCTCGGGGTCGATGGCCAGCACGCGCGCGGCGAAGGCGTCGTCCTCCGCCTGGTAGCGCGCCAGCGCCTCCAGCGAGCCGTCGCTCAGGCGGTCGTGGCGCATCCCGGGAAGGCCCAGGAAGGTGGCGATCTCCGGCGAGCGGGTGAGCGCCCTCTGCATCACCTCGTCGGCCAGCGCGTTCACCTGCCGCGCCAGCGAGTCCGCGCTGCCCGGAGGCATGTCTGCCGCCGGCAGCGTCTCCATCCGTGCGGTGCCGGCGGGGATGGTCAGCGGAGGATCGTTCTGCACCGCGGGCGCGCACGCGCCCAGAAGCATCAGGCCGGCGCACAGCCGGCGTTGGATTCCGTTCATTGCTCCTTCATGTTGGAAGGGTTGGTGGGGGGACCCTCGGGTAAAGCTCACGCGGGCGATACGCCCGAATCTGCGGACGGGATTCAATGCCGCCGTGGAGAGTACGGCGCGCGACGCCGGCGCCCCCCCTCCCCGACCCTCCCCCACAAACTGCGTGGGGGAGGGAGAACGGCAGAAAGTCCGCACGGGCGCTCGACTTCTCCCCTCTCCCGCGC
>DATAAG010000727.1:0-7545 GCA_036260235.1 Longimicrobium sp. | reverse complement strand
GGACGGCCCAAAACCGCAGGCGGTCCGCGAGGTTCGAAGGCTATTCCCTATTCCCTATTCCCTATTCCCTGTCCCCTGGCCGCTCACCAGCCGGGGTTCTGCGTCACGTTCGGGTTCAGGTCCACTTCCGTGTTGGGAATGGGCAGCAGCGCCTGCGTGGGCTTCCACCCGGTGAACTGCGGGTCGTGCGCCGCCAGGATGGCGATCCTGGCCGGGTCCGTCAGCCAGCCGTGCCGCGCCAGGAAGAGCCAGCGCTCGTTCTCGAAGCCCAGCTCGCGCAGCTGCTCGCGCTCGATGACCTCCAGCGTGACCGCGCCCAGCGGGGCCAGCCCCGCGCGCTGCCGCACCGCGTTCACCGAGGTGAGCGCGGGCCCCGCCTGCCCCGCCATCAGCGACGCCTCGGCGTGCAGCAGGAGGATGCCGCCCAGCCGCATCACCTTCACGTTCACCGGGTTGTCCCAGTCCTGCCCGTTCTTGTAGAACTCGCCGTACTTGATCCAGAACCGCCGCCCCTCGGCGCTGCCGAAGTAGTCGCTGTACGGGCGGGTGTACGCCGTGCCGCGGAAGAAGATGGTGGCGTCCAGCCGCGGGTCCGCCGCCCCGCCCGTGGTGGTCTCGCCGAACTGCGAGGCGTACCAGTCGGTCACGTCGCCGTCGCAGAACGCCGGGCCGTTGGGCGCGCACGGTCCCAGCAGCTTGACGATGTTCTGCCCGCGGCTGCCGGAGGCCAGCACCTCGGGGCCGCCGAACTGCACCTCGAAGATGCTCTCGGCGTTGTTGTCGCCCGCCTCGGTGAAGTTGGAGCGGTAGTCCGCCACCAGCGAGTACTGCCCGCTGGCGATCACCTGCTGGAAGGCCGCGGCGGCGGCCGCCCACTCGCGCTGCTGCAGGTGGGCGCGCCCCAGCAGCGCCCGCGCCGCCCCGCGCGTGGCCCGGCCCACGTCGCCGGCGCCGTAGGTGGCCGGGAGCACCGCGATGGCCTCGTTCAGGTCCTTCTCGATCTGCGCCCAGGCCTGCTCCGGCGGCACCTGGGCCGGCCGGTCCGACGCCACGCTCGTCTTGAGGTTGAGCGGCACGTTGCCGTACAGGGTCACCAGGTTGAAGTACATCAGCGCCCGGATGAACTTGGCCTCGCCCACGATGCGGTCGCGGAGCGCCGCGTTCATGTCGATCCCCGGCACGTTGTCGATGACCTGGTTGGCGCGCAGGATGGCGCCGTAGTGGTGGTTCCAGATCTGGCGGTTCACCTCGAAGTCGTAGGTGGTGAAGACCGTCGCGGTGAAGTTGGCCAGCTCGCCCCAGGGGCTGCGGCTGTGGCCGATGTCGGAGCGCATGTCGTACGCGAACTGCAGCCACCGGCCGTAGGCGCCGTTCTCCTGCAGCCCGCGGTACGCCGCGTTGATCCCCAGCAGCGCGTCCTGCTCCGTCTGCCAGAAGGTCTCGGTGGTCTGCTCGTTCGGGTTGGTGAGCTCCAGGTCCGCGCACCCGCCCGCGAGTGCCGTGAGCAGCACCGGGGCAAGCAGTCTCAGGTGTCTTTTCATCTCTCGTTCGTCCGATCGGGGTTGGTGTGCGGTGGACCGGGCCTCAGAGGTTCAGGTCCAGGCCGATCGTCACGGTGCGCGCGTTGGGGTAGATGCGGCCGTCGTCGATGCCGCGCGAAAGCGGGTCGTCGAAGCCGCGGATCTCCGGGTCCCAGTTGGAGAAGCTGGTGAAGGTGTGCAGGTTCTGGATGTTCAGGTACACCCGCGTCCCCTCGCCCGTGCTCACCCCGAAGCGGCTGGTGAGCGACTCCGGGATGCGGTAGCCCAGCACCACGTTCTGGATGCGCAGGTACGAGCCGTCCTCCAGCCAGCGGTCGCTGTTGGCGCGGGCGTTGTCGGCGCCCTCGCGGCCAAACACCAGGCGCGGGTCGTCGGTGCCGGTGTTGTCGGGCCGCCAGGGGTTGTAGCCCTCGCGGAAGTTGTGGTTCTCGTCGCCGCGCTCGTTCCAGTACCGCGCCACGTTGAACACCTCGGCGCCGTACGAGCCGCGCAGCCCCAGGCCGACGTTGAAGCGGCGGAAGGTGGCGTTCATGTGCAGGCCGCCCTCCAGCTCGGGGATGGGGCTTCCCGCCACCTCGCGGTCGTCGTCGTTGATCCGCCCGTCGTCGTTCACGTCCACGAAGCGCACGTCGCCCGGCTTCGCGTTGGGCTGGATGACGGTGCCGTTGCTGCTGCGGTGGGCCTGCACCTCGGCCGCGCTCTGGAAGATGCCGTCGGTGCGCACCAGGTAGAACTCGCCGATGCTGCCGCCCACGGTGGTGCGCGACACGTTGGCGAAGCCGGCGAAGATCGGCTGCCCGCCGTTGCCCAGCGCCGTGACCTCGTTGTCGATGGTCGTCAGGTTGGCGGCCAGGTCCAGCTCCAGGTCGCCGCGGGCCAGGTTGTACCGGGCGCCCACCTCGAAGCCGGAGTTGCGCACGCTCCCCGCGTTCACCGTGGGAGGCAGCGTGTTGCCGCCGAAGGTGTTGTCCACCGGGTCCGTCCAGCCGGAGCCCAGGCTGCGGGGGATGGGCGCGGAGACCAGCAGGCCGTCGGACTCCGACACGTAGTAGTCGGCGGAGAGCTGCAGGGCGTTGTCAAGGACGTTGAAGTCCACGCCCACGTTCACCTGCGTCTGGTCCTGCCAGCGGATGTCGGGGTTGGCCAGCCGGATCTGCGTGGCGCCCGAGGCCACCGAGCCCCCGAACGGGTAGCTCTGGTTGCCGATGATGCGGGCCTGGTACTGGAAGTCGCCGATGTCCTGGTTGCCCAGCGAGCCGTAGCTGGCGCGCAGCTTCAGGTAGTCCACCGCCGTCCCCACCACGGGAAGCCCGCCGAAGAAGTCCTCCTCGCTCAGCACCCACCCCACCGAGCCGGAGGCGAAGTTCCCCCACTTGTTCCCCGGCCCGAAGCGCGACGAGCCGTCGCGGCGGAAGGTGCCGGTGAGCAGGTAGCGCTCGGCGTACGAGTAGTTGGCGCGCACCAGGTAGCCCCGCAGCGAGCTGGGCACCGAGAAGGCGTCGTTGTCCAGGTTGGCCGTGGCGGCCGAGATGACGGTGATGTTCTCGTTGGGGAAGGTGGTGCCGTACGCCTCCACCCGGTCGAAGTCGTTGATCTGCTCGCTGATGCCGGCCACCGCGCTCAGCTGGTGCTCGCCCCGGCCGCCGTCGAACATCAGCAGGTTCTCGGCGAGCAGGTTCAGGATCTGGTCGCGGCGGTCGCGCCCCTCGTTGTAGCTCTGCACCGTGTTCTGGCGCACCTGCCGCACCCGCAGGAACTGGCGCCAGTTCAGGTCCTCGTAGTCCACGCCCAGGTTCAGCCGGTAGCGCAGCCCGCCGACCAGGCTCACCTCGCCGTACAGGTTGCCCAGCAGGCGGTGGCTCAGGTCGCGGTTGTCCTCGCGCTCGAAGGCGCCCACCGGGTTGGTGCCGAAGGTGGCGGTGAAGTCGGTGTCGCGCCCGGAGCCGAAGCCGTAGCCGCTCAGGTTGCTGGGGTCGCGCACGCCGATCACCGGGGTGAGGATGATGGCGTCGATGAGCGGAAAGCCGATCACGTTGTCGCGCTCGAACCGGGCGAAGCTGGCGTTCTCGCCGATCTTGAAGCGGCCGCGGCGGATCTCGCTGTTCACCCGGAAGCTGTAGCGCTCGAACCCGGTGTTCATCACCGTGCCGTCCTGCTCGAAGTAGCCGGCGCTCACCAGGTAGCTGGCGCTCTCGGTGCCGCCGGAGACCGCCAGGTTGTGGTCCTGCACCGCGCCCGTCTGCAGGACGGCGTCCTGCCAGTCGGTGTTGAAGGGGACGCTGAAGGGCTGGTTGGCCGTGGCGCGGATGGCCGGGTCGGCGGCGTTGGCGCGCGCCTCGCGGGCCAGCTGCAGCCACCGCTCGCTGTCCACCATCTCGATGCGGTTGGGGACGTCCTGCCAGCCGTAGTAGGTGTTCACGCTGAAGCGCGGGGCGCCGGCCGTGCCGCGGCGGGTGCGGATGAGGATCACGCCGTTGGCCGACTGGGCGCCGTACTGCGCGGCGGCGCTGGCGTCCTTCAGCACCTCCACGGACTCGATGTCGTCGGGGTTCAGGTGCGGGGCCTGGCGGGTGTACATGCCGTCCACCACGTACAGCGGGTCCGCGGCGCTCAGGAAGTTCTGCCCGCGCACCACCACCCGCGACGAGCGGCCGGGCTCGCCGGAGGAGACGATGTTCACGCCGGCCACGCGGCCGCGCAGCGCCTCCTCCACCGTGGCCACCTGCTGGTCCTGCAGGTCCTCGGCGGCCACGCGGGCCACGGCGTCGCTGACGGTGCGCTCGTTCTGGGTGGTGTAGCCCACCGCCACCATGGTGTCCAGCAGCAGCGTCTGGGCGCCCAGGGTGAAGTTCGCCGTGGCCTCGCCGCCGGCGGCCACCGTCACCGTCCGCGTGCCGCTGGCCATCCCCAGCCGCGACGCGCGCACCTGGTGGGTGCCGGCGGGGACGCCGGTGAGGGTGTAGCGGCCGTCGGGCCCGGTGCGCGCGGCCAGCGTGGTCCCCACCACGACGACGGTGGCGTCGGCCACCGGGGCGCCGTCGGCGCCGGAGACGGTGCCGGTGACGCGGCCCGTGCCCTGCGCCGCCAGCGGCGCGGCGCCCAGGCCCAGGAACAGCGCCAGGCAGGCGGCGGCGCGCAGCAGCGCCGTGGCAAGCCTGGAGTGACGTACGACAGGCGTTCTCATGGACGTCCCCTCACGTGGGAGCGGGTGATCGGCCGTCCGCGCGGGCGCGGGCGCCGGGTGAAGAACGGGTTCGCGCGGTGGTGCCGCGGGTTCGGCGGTGACCTGCCGGGATGGGCCGCGTGCATCGGGTCTGCCGGAGCGGGGGACGGAAAGGCGCACGGGCGATGCGCTGCCCGCGCGGAGGTCCTGTACGTTTCGGACACCGGGCCGTCCGGCCCGGAGCTGCGGTCGTGCCTGCCCTTGCTCGTCCCCCGGGACGAGAGCGCGGGCCGGCCGCGGAGGCGCTGCGGTCACCGCGCCGCGCCGCGGGCGCCGCCGGTGGCCACCCGCACGCGGCGGGGCGGCTTCTGCGCGGCGGCGAGCGGGCGGGTGGAGTCGCGCACCACCAGCCGGGCCTCCAGGTAGACCTTCTGGGGCGGGAGCGCCTCCCGCGCCTCGATGTGCCGGATGAGCAGCTGCGCCGCCATCTGCCCCATCTCGAACTTGGGCATGCGCACCGTGGTCAGGCGCAGCGGCAGGTAGTCCAGGAGCTGGATGTCGTCGAAGCCGACCACCGACACGTCGTCAGGAACGCGGATCCCCAGCTCCGCCAGGGCGCGCAGAAGGCCCAGCGCCACCAGGTCGTTGTAGCAGGTCACCGCCGTGGGCCGGTCCGCCGGAGAGCGCCCGCGGAAGTACTCCAGCCCCGCGCGGTAGCCGTTCTCCAGGTGCGCGCCCACGCGCACGATGTCGTCGTCGGTGAAGATGACGTGCGAGCCGCTGCAGGCCCGCCGCACCCCGTCGATGCGCTCCTGGCTGTGCCACGAGTACTCGGGCCCCGCGAAGTGGGCGATGCGGGTGTGCCCCTGTCCGATGAGGAACTCCACCGCGCGCCGCGACGCCTCCTCGTTGTCCACGTCGATCAGGCTGGCCGGCACCCCGCGCACCTCCTCCAGCAGGACGAAGGGGAAGTTGCGCCGCTTGAGCTCGAACAGGTGGGAGAGGTCCGCGTCCACGTCCATCACGGGGGTGAGGATCAGCCCGTCCACCTCCTTGCGGTGCAGCAGCTCCACGGCCCGGCGCTCCGCCTGGTGCCCGCCCTCGGAGCTCATCACCACCAGGGTGTATCCCGCCTCCTCGGCCACGGAGCGGGCGCCGGTGATCACCTCGCCGTAGAACGGGTTGTCGATCTCCTTGATCACCAGCGCCAGGCTGCGCGCCTGCTGCCCGGGGCTGCGCCCGTCGGGGCCGCTCTTGCGGTAGTTGAGCGACTGGATGACGGAGAGCACGCGGTCGCGCGTGGAGTGCTTGACCGTTCCCGTGTCGTTGAGCACCGCGCTGACGGTGGCCTTGGACACCCCCGCCAGCCGCGCGACGTCGTTGATGGTCGGCTGATTCCGTTTCATGCGGGGCGGAGGACGGGGCAGAGCGGGGGCGACGAGCGTGCGGCGCAGGGATTCTGAACCGCGGCTGAACTGCTCTGAACAGGTTCGGATGTGTTCAGGTTAGAGGCTCGCTTCCGGGCTGTCAAGCATCATGTTCAGCCACCGTCCAAATCCGCCGCTCCCGGCGGAGGCCTCTCCTTGCGCACCACGCCCGGCATCCCGGTGAGGGCAGGCATCTACGGCATTATCTCACGCAGAGTCAGCAGAGTTGGCAGAGTGGGAACTGGCGAGATCTCTGCTCTGCTAACTCTGCTGACTCTGCGTGAGGCATTCTTTTCTCTCCCTTGCGCAGGGCCCGGACGGGGTGTAGATGATGGTTCTTGACAGCGTGCATCGTGTAACTGTACTGTCTCTGAACCAATCTGAACCGATTCGGAAAAGTTCAGGTCCGCGGGGGCCGATCCGCGGATTCCCACACACCCCACCCGCCGAGCCGCCGACCCATGTCCCTGCTCCCCCGGTTCCGCACCTTCCCGCGCGCGGGCGTGCTGTCCGTGCTTGCCCTGGCCCTGCTGGCCGGCTGCCGCAAGGAGGATGGCGGCGGCGGCGGCGCGGCGGCCGCCGACAAGTGGACGGTGGGCTTTTCGCAGATGGGCCACGACAACCCCTGGCGCATGGCGCAGACGGCCAGCCTGCGCGAGGAAGCGGCCAAGCGGGGCTACGAACTGGTGGTGACCGACGCGCAGGACCAGACCGCCAAGCAGGTGGCGGACGTGGAGGACCTGATCGCGCGGCGGGTGGACGTCATCCTCCTGGCCCCGCGCGAGTTCGAGGGGCTGGCGCCGGCGCTGCTGGCGGCGCGGGAGGCCAACATCCCCGTGATCCTGGTGGACCGCGAGGCGGAGGGGACGCCGGGGGAGGACTTCGTGACCTTCCTGGGGAGCAACTTCGTGGACCAGGGAAAGCGCGCCGCCGAGTGGCTGGTCAGGGAGACGGGCGGCACGGCGGGGATCGTGGAGCTCACCGGCACGCCGGGGTCGTCGGTGGCGCAGGACCGCGCCCGCGGCTTTCGCGAGGTGATCGCGCAGCACCCGGGAATGCGGATCCTGGCCTCGCAGACGGGCGAGTTCTCGCGCGCCAACGGCCAGCGGGTGATGCAGAACATCGCGCAGTCGCTGGGCCGGCAGATCACCGCCGTCTACGCGCACAACGACGAGATGGCGCTGGGCGCCATCCAGGCGCTGCGGGCGAGCGGGCTGGAGCCCGGGCGGGACGTGAAGATCGTCTCCATCGACGGCCAGCGCGCGGCCCTGGAGGCGATCCAGCGGGGCGAGCTGGGCGCCACGGTGGAGAGCAACCCCCGCTTCGGCCCCATCGCCTTCGAGACGATCGAGCAGATCCGCAAGGGCGAGCAGGTGCCCCCGAAGAAGCTGATCACCGACCGCTTCTTCGACCG
>DATAAG010000726.1:0-2437 GCA_036260235.1 Longimicrobium sp. | reverse complement strand
GCGCCTCACCCTCGTAGACGATCGCGGTCGCGTTTGGCGTGCGCGTCGCCTGGTCTTCGAACAGCTCGTGGACGCACCGGTTCGCCGGATACTCCGCGTCCGTGCGGTTCCACTCCTCCACCACCATGCGGCGCTCCGCCTCCGGCAGCACGTCGATGCTCCCGATCGGCCGCCCGGGAGAGGCCTCCAGCGCCTCCACCAGCCCCTCCAGCGCCGTGTGCATCATCCGGCACACCCGCTCCGCCTCCGCCGGGGCCGCCACCTGCGCCACCACCAGGAAATCCTCCCCCAGGTCGTTCACCGAGAGCGCCACGGGGTAGTTCGTCCGCTCCTCTGCGCGAATGCCCCGCACGCCCTCCCCCGGCTGCCCCGCCTGCTGCGAACGCCTCATCCTGCCGCTGTAGCGATAATTCAGCAGCGAGGTGAACAGCGGCGCGGGTGCCGCCACGCCGCTGCAGCGCTGCGCCAGCGCCAGGGAGGCGTGCTCGTGCCTCAGCAGGTCCGCCAGCAGCGCGTGCGTGCGCCGCACCGCCGCCTCGACCCCCTCCTCTCCCACCCCGATCCGCACCGGCAGCGTGTTGATCAACGGGCCCATCACCCGGTCCGCGCCCTCGCCGCCCTGCATCCGGCCGAAGAGCAGCGTCCCGAAGACCACGTCCGCACGGCCGCTCAGCCGAGCCAGCACCTGCGCCCACGCCAGGTGGCACAGGCTCGCCGCGCTCACCCCCAGCGCCCGCGCCCGGCGGCGCAGCCGCGCGCCGAGGTCGCCCGCTACCGGAAGCCACGCCTCCCCGATCCCCCGTCCCTCCCCCCACACGTCCAGCAGCCCGTACGGCGCCGTCGGCTCCTCCACGTCGCCCAGCATGCCGCGGAAGAACCGCTCGTGCTCCTCCCGGCTCACCTCCAGGCGCGCCCGCGCGACGTAGCCGCGGAACGGCAGCGGCGCCGGCAGATCCGACTCGCGCCCCAGCAGGTGCGCCGAGATCTCCTCCCGCAGCACCTCCAGCGACTCGTGGTCGCCCGCCAGGTGGTGCGTGAGCATCAGCAGCAGCCACCGGCCACGTGCGCGGTCCTCGGCGATGCACGCCCGCAGCAGCGGCGCCCGCCCCAGGTCCATCCGGTACCGCCGGGGGTCGTAGCGCCGCCACAGCTGCCCGGCCGCATCCCCTGCCTCCCATCCAGCTCCACCTCCTCCACCGGCAGCGATGCGTGCCGCCAGACGACCTGCACCGGCTCGCGCAGCCCCTCCCAGGCCACGGCCGTCCGCAGGACGTCGTGGCGGTCGATCACCGCCTGCAGCGCCGCCAGGTACTGCTCCAGACGCGCGCGGGTGTCGAACTCGGTCGCGCTCGACAGCAGGTACGGATCCCCCTCCTGCGACAGCAGATAATGGAAGAGGACCCCCTCCTGCAGAGGGGCCAGCGGGTAGATGTCCTGCACGTTCGCGGCTCCGCCCGGCACCCCCGCCACGATTCGGTCGATCTCCACCTGGTTCAGCTCCACCAGCGGGAGCATCTCCGGCGTGATGGACCCGCACCCCTCCGGGATCCCGTTCGCGGGGACCTCCATCTCCGAAGACGCCCGGCCCGCGGCCAGTGCCAGCTCGGCCAGCACCGGCGTGGTGAACAGGGCCCGCACGTCCGTGTACAGCCCCGCGCGACGCATCCGCTCGATCAGCTTGATCGCAAGGAGCGAGTGCCCGCCCAGCTCGAAGAAGTGGTCCCACCGCCCCACCCGCTCCACCCCCAGCACCTCTGCCCAGATCTCCGCCAGCGCCGCCTCCACCTCCCCCAGCGGTGCCTCGTAGCTCCGCCGCGCGTACGCATCCCCCTCCGGCACCGGCAGCGCCTTGCGGTCCAGCTTCCCGTTCGCGGTCAGCGGCAGCCGCTCCAGCGCGACGAACGCCGCCGGCACCATGTACTCCGGGAGTTCCCGGTGCAGGTGCTCGCGCAGGACTCCCGGCTCCGCATCGCCCACCACGTACGCCACCAGCCGCTTCTCCCCGGGCACGTCCTCGCGGGCCACGACCACGCAGTCGGCGACTCCCTCGCTCCGCCGCAGCACGGCCTCGATCTCGCCCAGCTCGATGCGGAAGCCGCGCACCTTCACCTGGAAGTCGAGCCGCCCCAGGTACTCGATGGCGCCGTCCGCCCGCCAGCGCGCCCGGTCCCCGGTGCGGTACAGCCTCGCGCCCGGCTCGTCGCCGAACGGATCGGGGACGAAGCGCTCCGCCGTCAGCCCGGCGCGGCCCAGGTAGCCGCGCGTCACCTGCGCGCCGCCGACGTACAGCTCGCCGGGGACGCCGACGGGGACGGGCCGGCGCGCACCGTCCAACACGTAGATCCGCACGTTGGCGACCGGCCGGCCGATGGCGGGCGCGCGGCCGTCCCCGGCCGGACACGGGTGCCAGGTCGAATCGATGGTTGCCTCGGTGGGG
>DATAAG010000725.1:0-9154 GCA_036260235.1 Longimicrobium sp. | reverse complement strand
CCGGGCTCGTGACAGTGCCGTTCTCCCCTCTCCCGCGCAGTTTGCGGGAGAGGGGCCGGGGGTGAGGGGTCCACGCGAAGCGCGACGCTGTTCGCAGTTGCCGTTCTCCCCCTCTCCGCGAGGAACGAGCGGGGAGGGGGCCGGGGGGAGGGGCCCCGCGGCCAGCACGATGTCCGCTCCGGCGCCGCGAACCCCGCCGTTCTCCCCTCTCCGCACGCAGTTTGTGCGGGGAGGGGCCGGGGGAGGGGCCCCGCGAGCACGAACCCTGCTATGCTTCCGGAGCTTGTCGCAGTGCCGGCTATAACCTGTAACCTGTAACCTGTCCCCTCGCAGTCATGGCTCTGCTGGTCCAGAAGTACGGCGGCACCTCGGTCGGCACGCCGGAGCGCATCCGGGCGGTGGCCGGGCGCGTGGCCCGCGCCCGCCGCCGCGGCGATGACGTCGTGGTGGTGGTCTCGGCGATGGGGCACAGCACCGACGAGCTGATCGAGCTGGCGGAGGCGGTCACCGGCCAGGCGGACTGCACGGCGGAGCACCCCCGCGAGATGGACATGCTGCTCACCGCCGGCGAGCGCATCTCCATGGCGCTGCTGGCCATGGCCATCCGCGAAGAGGGGATCGACGCGCGCTCGCTCACCGGCAGCCAGGCCGCCATCATCACCGACGAGACGCACACCGCCGCGCGCATCGTGGACGTGCGGGCGGAGCGCGTGCGCGAGACGGTGGAGCAGGGGTGCGTCGCCATCGTCGCGGGGTTCCAGGGGGTGAGCACCACCCGCGAGATCACCACGCTGGGGCGCGGCGGGTCCGACACCACCGCGGTGGCGCTGGCGCGCGCCCTCCAGGCGGACCGGTGCGAGATCTACACGGACGTGGACGGCATCTTCACCTGCGACCCGCGCCGCGTCCCCGAGGCCCGCATCGTCCCGCAGATCTCGCACGACGAGATGGTGGAGCTGGCGCAGTCCGGCGCGCAGGTCATGCACGCCCGCGCCGTGGACCTGGGCGCGCGCCATCCCGCCCTGGACATCCGCGTGCTCTCGTCCTTCGTCGACGGGCCGGAGGCGGACGACCCCACGCGCGGCACCCTGATCACCGAGCATCCCATGGCCATGGAAGACCAGGTCGTCACCGGAATCGCCTCGTCGCGCGGCTACGCCAAGCTCATCGTCCACGGCCTGCCGCGGGGGATGCGGACGCCCACCGGGCTCCTCGTCGCGCTGGCGGACGCCGGAGTGAGCGTGGACATGGTGACGGAGTCGCCGGACGCGGACGGCCGGGTGCTCCTGCAGCTCACCGTGCGCGAGGACGACCTGCCGCGCGCCCGCGAGATCGCGGCCGAGGTGGCGGCGCGGCTCGGGGGCGGGGGGGCGATGGAGGAGCGCACCGGCCTTTCCCGCCTGGCGCTGGTGGGGCGGGGGATGAGCGGCCGGCCGGGCGTCTACGCGCAGGCCTTCCGCACGCTGATGGAGGCGGGGGTGGAGGTGGAGGCGATCTCCACCTCGTCCATCTCCATCACCCTGCTGGTGCCGGCGGAGAAGGAGGACGAGGCGCTGCGGGCGCTGCACGCGGGATACGCGCTGGGCGCGGCGGCGGAAGCGCCCGCCGCCGTGGCCGTGGGCTGAAGGAGGAGACGGACGATGCACGTTGCGCTGCTGGGCGCCACCGGCGCGGCGGGGCGGGCGGTGCGCTGGGGCGGGCGCGAGTGGAAGTGCGCGGTCGCGGAGCCGGGCGCCTTCCGCGGCGTGGACTTCGCCCTCTTTTCCGCCGGCGCCGACCGGTCCAGGGAGTGGGCGCCCCGCGCGGCGGAGGAGGGCGCCGTGGTGGTCGACAACTCCTCCGCGTGGCGGATGGACCCGGAGGTACCGCTGGTGGTCCCCGAGGTGAACGGGGACGCGGCGCGGGAGCGGCCCAGGGGGATCATCGCCAACCCCAACTGCTCGACGATCCAGATGGTCGTCGCGCTGGAGGCGGTGCGGCGGGCGGCGGGGCTCACCCGCGTGGTGGCGACCACCTACCAGTCCGTCAGCGGCGCGGGAGAGACGGGGCGCGCCGCCCTGCGCGACGAGCTGCTGGGCCAGCGGCCGGAGGACTCTCCCTTCGCGCGGCAGATCTCCGGCAACGTCATCCCGCAGATCGGCGACTTCGACGCCGAGGGGTGGACGGGGGAGGAGCGCAAGATGATCAACGAGACGCGCAAGATCCTGCGCCTTCCCGACCTTTCCGTCGCCGCGACCTGCGTGCGGGTGCCGGTGGACGTGGGCCACAGCGTGCAGGTGATGGTGGAGACGGAGCGAGAGCTGTCGGTGGACGACGCCCGCGCCGCGCTGGCGGCGTTCCCGGGCGTGGCGGTGGCGCAGGACGAGAAGCGCTATCCCACGCCGCTGGAGACGGCCGGGCGCGACGAGGTGTTCGTGGGGCGCATTCGCCGCGACCCGTTCCTGCCGCGCACCCTGCACCTGTGGGTGGTGGCCGACAACCTGCGCAAGGGCGCGGCGACCAACGCCGTGCAGATCGTGGAGGAGCTTTCGGGTGCGTAGAAGGCGGCGCGGAGGCGGAGCCCGTACGCGGGCGGTCGTGGAAACCAGCGCCGGCGGGGTGATCTACCGCTGGCGCGAGGGCCGCGCGCACGTGCTGCTCATCCGCGACGCGTACCAGCACTGGGGCTTTCCCAAGGGCCACGTGGAGCGCACGGAGACCGCGGCCGACGCGGCGCTCCGCGAGGTGGAGGAGGAGACGGGGCTGCGCTGCCTGCGCCTGGGCCCGCGGCTGCAGACCATCGACTGGTTCTTCCGCTTCCGTGGCAAGCTCATCCACAAGTACTGCCACTTCTACCTGATCGAGTCCCCCGAGGGCGACACCTGCCCGCAGCAGGAGGAGGGGATCACGGAGTGCATCTGGCTGCCGCTGGACGAGGCCATCGCCTCCATCTCCTACGACAACGCCCGCGAGGTGCTGCGCCTGGCCGCCGAACGGCTCCTGGGCGCCACCTTCGAGGACGAGGAAGGTGAGGTCGAGGCCGCGGCGCTACGGCAGGGTTCCTCGTAATTCAAACTCCCAAAGAAGGCCTCACACGGAGTCAACGGAGTCAACAGAGAAACTACTCCGTTAACTCCGTTGACTCCGTGTGAGGCCAGAGCAGTTGGTCAGCGGATCACGAACAGCTTCTCGATCAGCGTTCCCACGCCGACGATCAGCCAGCCCAGCGGCCCCAGCACGCGGGGGCGCTCGGCGTGCAGGTCGATCTCGGCGAGGGCGATCTCGGTGGCCAGGGCGCGCTGGCGGGCCTCCAGCAGGTCGATCTCCCCCTGCACGCGCCCCAGCTCCCGCTCCAGCTCCACCACGTCGGCCATGCTGGCGGCCTGCTGCAGGTAGGCGCGCAGCCGCTCGCGCACGGCGCGCAGCGTCTCCAGCCGTGCCCCGGCATCCACCACCTGCTCCGTGACGTCGTCGCGGCGTACCGTGCGGTGCGTGGGGCGCCCCAGCGCCGACAGCCGGTCCAGCCCGCGGTTCAGGCTGTCGGACGGCACCCGCAGCGACATCCGCAGCTCCTTCTCGCGCGCCTCCGCGTCGCCCACGTAGCCGCCCCAGGCGACCGCCAGGCTGTCCGCCTCGCGCTGGACGCGCCGCAGGCTGTCCGTCACCAGGCGCAGCGTGGCGTGCTGCGCCACGGCGCGGCTCCACTGCGCGCCGCCGGGCGGCGGAGCCGTCGCGGGCGCGGCGTTCATGCCGGCGCAGGCGGTCATCGCCAGCGACAGCAGGCTCGGGGCGAGCAGGCGTGCTTTCACGGTGGCATGCCGACGGGAGGTGGGATGGACCGCGGTGACCGCCGAGAACGTGCGGGCGGGCCGGATCAGGACGCCTGGCGGGCGTCCCGGGCGGGGTGCAGCGGAGGAACCGGACGGAAACGAAGCCGCCCCGGCGAACCGGGGCGGCGTCTTCGTTGCCGCTGGACGGCGGCGAGGATCAGTCCAGGCCGTCGTGGGGCACGCGGCGGGTGCGCATGCGGTCCCACGCCATCATCCCCAGCGGCAGCGCCCAGCTGGCCGTGCTCAGCATCCGCCCCGCGCGGTGGCTGCGGCGCGCCACGCGGTTCATCGCCCAGGTGGCGGCGCCCGCCATCGCCATGCTCTTCATGCTCCGGCGACGGGGATTCAGCATCGTCATGATCAGACCGGCCATCTCCACGCCTCCTTGTGGTTGGCTAAGTGGTTGATTGTCCGATGGTTATGCAGAATCCGGGCCGCGGCGGCGCGCACCGCGCTCTGGCCGCCCCGGCCCCTCCGCGCTACTCTGTGCGCACGTCCCGCCCCCCGTCCATGCGCCTTCGCATCATGATCGAAACGCCGTCGGATCCCTTCAACTGGCGCGCCTGGCACGCCGTGGCGGTGCTGGGGGTGCTGGGCGCCTTCCTGTACAGCGTCAGGAGCGTCCTCAACCCGTTCATCCTCTTCCTGCTGCTGGTCTTCCTCATCCAGCCGTACTCGGGGACGCGGTACCACCTGCTGCTGGTGAGCGCCTCCTCCCTGCTGACCTTCGTGTGGGTGCTGGACACCACGGGCTTTCTGCTGGCGCCCTTCGTCCTGGCGCTGGTGCTGGCGTACATCCAGCACCCGCTGGTGTCGCGGATGGAGCGGCGCCGCATCAGCCGGCTGGCGGGCACCCTGCTGCTGGCGCTCCCCTCGGTGCTGGTGCTGTCGCTGATGCTGTTCGTGGGCATTCCCGCGCTGAGCGCGCAGATCGCGGAGTTCATCCAGGGGGCGCCAGCGCTGCTGCAGACGGCCACCGCTCGGCTGGAGCAGTGGCAGGCGCAGCTGCAGTCGCGCGACCTCCCCTGGCTGGACGAGCAGGCGATGGTGGACCGCCTGCGCTCCATCCAGCCGGAGGCGGTGATCGCCTGGCTGCAGCAGCGGCAGGCGGCCATCGCGCGGGGGGTGTGGACGGGGCTGCTGGGGGTGGGCCGGGGGCTGGGCGCGGTGCTCAGCCTGCTGGGCTACGTCTTTCTCACCCCCATCATCACCTTCTACCTGCTGCGCGACTGGCCGGCCATCCAGGCGCGGCTGCGCGACCTGGTGCCGCCGCCGCACCGTGACCGCGTGGTCGGTTTCGCGTCAGAGTACGACCGGCTGCTCGCGCGCTACCTGCGCGGCCAGGTGCTGGCGGCCGCCATCGTGGGCGTCCTCACCTGGCTGGGGTTCCTGATCGCCGGCTTTCCGTACGCGCTGCTGCTGGGGGTGGTGGCCGGCGTCTTCAACGTCATCCCGTACATGGGGCTGGTGGCCAGCCTCATCCCGGCGCTCATCATCGCCCTCTTCTCCGCCAGCCCGGGGATCGCGCTCCTCAAAATCGCCGCCGTGTTCGCGGTGGTGCAGCTGCTGGACAGCTCCGTCATCGGCCCGCGCGTGGTGGGCGAGGCGGTGGGGCTGCACCCGGTGTGGGTGCTGCTGGCGCTGGCGATCGCCGGCTACTTCTTCGGGTTCGTGGGGCTGCTGATCGCCGTTCCGCTGGCCGTGCTGGTGAAGCTGCTGCTGCGCTACGCGCTGGAGCGGTACCGCGCGTCCACCGTGTTCCAGGGCGAGCGGTCGATCCTGGAGAGTGCGTGAGTGCGTGAGTGCGTGAGTGCGTGAGTGCGTGAGTGCGTGAGTGCGTGAGTGCGTGAGTGCGTGAGTGCGTGAGTGCGGGGCTGTCTCTGCTGCGGTTGCAGTTGCCGTTGGTGTCCGCGAAAGGTGGACAGTGCGTAGTTGCAGCGATTGTGCCGGTTGCGAATCAAATCTGGTAATCGCGGTCTCGTCCTCCGCTGGAACTGCGCGTGGAGAGAATCTGGCTGCGGTGCTGTCCGCGAAGGCGGACTTCGCGAATTTCCAGCGGCGAATCCATTCGCTCCCGCGGGCGGACGGCACGTTGCCGGATCGGATGCGCACTCGGCATCATTCGCTGCTGCGAGGGCTCCGAGTTCCTGATGGCGGCTGAGGTGAGGGGCGGATGATGGGGTAGCGCAGGCAAACCCTTTCCCGGAGGTCGGGACATGACCCTGCGGATCACGCCGGATCACGGGAAGTACCGCTGGACCCGTCTGAGCGCGCTCGTCCTGCTGCTGCTCGCCCTCGCGCCCGGCGCGGGCCAGGCGCAGCGGCGGCCCCCGAGGCTCCTGGGCACCCCCGTGGCGCAGCCCGCGGACAGCGCCGGCGGCAGCGCCACGGCGACCACCTCCCTCGACGGCACCCTGACGCCCCCGCCGCCGACGGAGCCGCAGTCGGTCGCCACGTCGTCGTCCTCCACGGAGACCCGGATCGAGTTCCCGGTGCAGCGGCGGCTGGAGATGCGCTCCACCGCCTACTGCCTGCGCGGCACCATGCGCACCGGCGTGCGCGTGCGCGACGGGATGGCCGCGGGCGACCCCAGCGTCCTGCCGCTGGGCTCCGTGGTGCGCGTCACGCATCCGGACGGCCGGCTGATCGGCATCTTCGTGATCATGGACACCGGCGGTGCCGTGCGCGGCAACAAGATCGACCTCTGGTTCGACAGCTGCCGCGAGGCCACCGACTGGGGCATTCGCCCCGTGATCGCCGAGGTGCTGGACATCGGCCGCGCCTGATCGCCGGTACCGTCCGGTCTCCCGATGCTGCCCGGCACGCCGGGAGCCCACCCACGCAAAGCCCCGCGCCGTTCGCGGGGCTTTCCGCTTTTCCAGCCGCGGCTTCCGCCGCCCGGTCGCGGAGCCCCGGCGAGCGGACCGGACCTCCGTGCGCTACATTGGCCGACCCGGGACACACCGTAACGCGCGCGATGGAGACGGGATGGCGGAGGCCAGGATCTTCGAAGAGGCGCCGGGGGTCACCCGGATCGACCACGGATGGGGCGGGCCGGCGTTCATCGCCTCGTACCTGCTGGCGGACGGCGGCTCGCTCGCGCTGGTGGAGGCGGGGCCCGCGTCCACGCTGGACACGCTCCTGGCGGGCATCCGCGCCGCCGGGCACGACCCCGCGGCGCTCGAGCACGTCCTGCTGACGCACATCCACCTGGACCACGCCGCCGCCGCCGGCCACCTGGCCCGCATCGCGCCCCGCGCCGCCATCCACGTGCACCCGCAGGGCGCCGGCCACCTGGCGGACCCGTCCCGCCTCCTCTCCAGCGCCGCGCGCCTGTACGGCGAGGCGATGGAGATGCTCTGGGGCACCATGCTTCCCGTCCCGGCGGAGCGCATCCGCACCCCGGCGGACGGCGAGGCGGTGCACGTCGGCGGGCGGACGCTGGTGGCGGTGGAAACGCCGGGGCACGCGCGGCACCACTACGCCTTCCACGATCCGGACGCGCGCCTCGTCTTCACCGGCGACGCCGCGGGGATCCGGCTGGAGCGCGCGCGGCACGTGCGCCCCCCTACCCCGCCGCCGGAGCTGGACACGCCGGCCTGGCTGGAGAGCATCGAGCGGCTGCGCGCGCTGCAGCCCCGGATGCTCCTTCCCACCCACTTCGGCGGGGTGGACGATCCCGGGTGGCACCTGGACGACCTGGCCGCGCGGCTGCGGGAGTGGACGCGCCTGGCGTCGGAGCGCGCGGACGGCGACGTGGGCGCGCTGGCGGACGAGCTGCGCCGCCGCGGCGACGCAGAGCTCCTCGCCGCCGCCGGGGACCCCGGCCTCGTTGCGCGCTACGCCGCCTCCATTCCGTACGAGATGATGGCCGCGGGCCTGCTGCGCCAGGAGCGCAAGCGCGCCGAGGCCGCGGTGATGGAGTGATGGAGTGATGGAGTGCGCTGCGACGACGATGCCTCCCCCGACGGACCACTCCCTTCCCCGACGCAGTATGTGGGGGAAGGGCCGGGGATGGGGGCGGGCTGCCGTCGGCGCAATCGGTCCGCCGCTGGTGCAGTTCTCCCCCTCTCCGCGAGGAACGAGCGGGGAGGGGGCCGGGGGGAGGGGCCCTCCGCCGGCAGTTTCCATGTCTCTGGCGCGAACCCAGCGCCCCTCCCAACCTCCCCCAGGGGTTTTTGGGGGAGGTGGGCGAGTCTTGCGAGCCCGGAGGGGGCGTGGGGCCGGCAGAATGCTCGTTCGACGCACCACTTGCCGTTCCCCCCTCTCCCACACCCGCCGGTGTGGCGAACGGCCGGCGCCGCGGGCGTCGTGAACCTTGACGGCGTCCCACGCCGCAGTATCGTGCGCTCTTCCACGGCCGGACCCTCCCCATCCCCGCCGTCCGCATGCAAGCCCACGCCCCTCCCCATCCCGAGCCTCCCGCCGCGCCGCCCGGCGACCAGGTCCGCCTCTCCGAGGTGATCTCGGCGCTGTCGTACGCGCTGGACCTGACCGAGGGGCAGCCGGAGGGGCACTCCGTCCGCACCTGCCTGATCGGGATGCGCATCGGGCGCGAGATCGGGCTGGACGCGGAGGCGCGCTCGTCGCTCTTCTACGCGCTGCTGCTCAAGGACGCCGGCTGCTCCAGCAACTCCGCCGCCACCTGCGAGCTCTTCGGCGCCGACGACCGGGTGGTGAAGCGCACCTGGAAGACGGTGGACTGGTCCAGCCGCTGGCAGGCCTTCCGCCACGTGGTGCAGAACGTCCGGCCCGGCGAGCCGCTCCTCTCCCGGGCCAGGCAGGTCGCCGGGTTCGCCGCCGCCGCCGCGCCGGGAACGGAGCTCATCCGCACCCGCTGCGAGCGCGGCGCCGACATCGCCCGCATGCTGGAGCTGGCGGACGACACCGCCGCCGCCATCCGCGCCCTGGACGAGCACTGGGACGGCCGCGGCGGCCCCGCCGGCCTGGCGGGCGAGGAGATCCCCCTCCTGGCCCGCATCTCCTGCCTGGCGCAGACGGTGGAGATCTTCCACTCCGCCCAGGGAATGCAGGCGGCCTTCGCCGTGGCGCGCGAGCGGGCGGGACGGTGGTTCGATCCGCAGCTGGTCCGGGCGCTGGAGGCGCTGCGGGCGGACGGGGCGTTCTGGGCCGGGTTGGCCGCCGGCGACTGCCGCGCCCAGGCCGCCGCGCTGGAGCCCGGCGACCGGGTGCTGGTGGCCGACGGCGACCGGCTGGACCGCATCTCGCACGCCTTTGCCCGGGTGATCGACGCCAAGTCGCCCTACACCTACCGCCACTCCGAGGGCGTGGCGGAGTACGCTGACGCCATCGGGCGGGTGATGGGCTTCACCGCCGAGGGGCTG
>DATAAG010000724.1:0-4476 GCA_036260235.1 Longimicrobium sp. | reverse complement strand
CTGACTCCGTGTGAGGCTTATTTTCGAAACGCTATCGTTTCGGAACGCGGCTTGCATGGGTGCATGAATTATGGAACGGGAGCGTACTGAAATGACGCGCGCGCCAGGGCGGCCGCGGAGCAAGGAGGCGCACGAGGCTATCCTGCGCACCGCCATCACCCTCATCCGCGAAGTGGGCTACGACGCGCTGACCATGGACGCCATCGCCGCGCGGGCGGGCGTGGGCAAGGCCACCGTCTACCGCCGCTGGAAGTCGCGCGAGGCGCTGGTGGTGGAGGCCATCGGCGGGATCGTCGCGGCGGTGCCGGACCCCGACACTGGCAGCGCCGAGGGCGACCTGATGCAGCTGATGCGCGCCACCCTGGCCATGTACGCCGATCCCGCCAGCGCCGCGCTCCTCTCCGGCCTGGTGGCCGCCATGGCCCGCAGCGAGCCGATCGCCCAGGCGGTGCGGACGGGATTCGTGGGGATGCGCCGCGCGGCCATGCGGCGGGCGCTGGAGCGCGGCATCGCCCGCGGCGAGCTGCGCGCGGAGACGGACGTGGAGCTGGCGCTGGACCTGATGAGCGGCCCCCTCTTCTGGCGCTTTCTCGTCACCGGCGGGCCCGTGGACCAGGCGCTGGCGCAGGGCGCCGTGCAGGCCGTGCTGCGCGCCTCCGCACCGGACGGATCCTCTCCCCACCCCACGGAAGGACGTGCGCCATGATGGAGTTCCTGAGCGCCGACGTGCGCCGCGACCCGTTCCCCCTGTACGACCGGCTGCGCAGCGAGTCGCCGGTGCTGCACGACCCGCGCACCGACGTGTGGATGCTCTTCGACCACGAGGGCGTGCGCCGCGCCATGCACGACGCCGCGGCGTTCAGCTCCGAGCCGCTCACCGTCGGACGCCGGCGGCCGGAATGGTTCGTCTTCTTCGATCCGCCACGCCACACGCGGATGCGCGCGCTGGTGTCGCGCGCCTTCACCCCGCGCGCCGTGTCGGCGCTGGAGCCGCGCATCCGCTGGCTGTCGCGGGCGCTGCTGGACCGCTCCATCGGGCGGGGGGAGATGGACCTGGCGGCGGACTTCTCCATCCCCCTGCCCATGCTGGTGATCGCGGAGATGCTGGGCGTGCCGGTGGCGGACCGTCCCCGGTTCAAGCGCTGGAGCGACGCCATGCTGCGGCTGGGGCACACCCTGTTCGCCAACCCGGAGGCGGAGGAGGCGTCGCGGGAGTACCGCGCCATCACCGGCGAGATGCACGACTACGTGTCGCGGCTCATCGACGACCGGGGCGCCGTTCCGCAGGACGACCTGCTGACGGGGCTGGTGCGGGCGGAGGTGGAGGGCGAGCGGCTGACGGAGCGGGAGATCCTGGGCTTCGTCCAGCTTCTCCTGGTGACCGGCCAGGAGACCACGACCAACCTGGTGAACAACGCCATCCTCTGCCTGCTCGAGAGCCCGGACCAGCTCGCCCGGCTCCGCGCCCGGCCGGAACTGCTGCCGGCGGCGATCGAGGAGGTGCTGCGCTACCGCTCGCCGGTGCAGTGGATGTTCCGCTTCGCGCGGCAGGAGGTGCAGCTGCACGGGGAGACCATCCCCGCGGGCACCATGGTGCTGCCGATGATCGGCTCCGCCAACCGCGATCCGCGCGTCTTCGCCGATGCGGCGCGCTTCGACGTGGCGCGCGATCCCAACCCGCACCTGGCGTTCGGGCACGGGCTGCACTTCTGCATCGGCGCGGCGCTGGCGCGGCTGGAGGCGCGCATCGCCCTGGCGGACCTGCTGGAGCGCCTGCACGGGCTGGAGCTGGCGGGGGCCGGGCCGTGGGAGCCGCGCGCGGCGCTGCACGTGCACGGCCCCGCCCGCCTGCCCATCCGCTTCGAACCCGGCGTGCGCGCGGAGGCCGTCGCGGCGTGAGACGGCGAGCTACGCGGCGCGCGAGCGGACTGCGGGCGCGTTCCTGGCGAGGAGCAGGCGCTCCGCCTCGACGCGGTACGCCTCCGGACCGCCGGCGAGCACCGCGGGAAACCGGTCCAGGTCCCTCACGGCGTCCACGATCCGGGTGCTCATCCACCCCAGGATCTCCAGGATGCGGTCGTACCGGCTGGCGAGGTCCAGGTCCCAGATCGGATCGTGGTGCGCGATGCGGTTGCGCAGCTCGCGGATCTCGTGCAGCCGCTTGAAGACCATCTCCCGGTCCCCGTGGTCGGGAACGATGCGCTTCGATCCGGGCGGCCACTTGAACGGGAACACGGTGGAAAGGCCCCGCGGCCAGAGCTTCGGTCCGTCCGCGCGCAGCTCGCTGTAGGCACGCGCCGTCAGCTGCACCCAGAAGCCGAAGCTCAGCCGGGCGACCAGGTGCCCGGGCGTCCGCCGCCGGGGATCCGTGCTCAGGTACGTCTTCGCCCGCCGCACCTCGGCGGCCTCGTCCGCGTACAGCAGGGTGGAGTTGTGAGCGTCGAGCCAGCAGGGCACGTCGGGCATGTGGAGCCTGCTCGTGTCCACCAGCTTCACCGAGGTGGTGAAGATGGCGTTGCGCAGCGTCACCTCGAACACGTGCAGCGTGGCCTGCAGGGTGCTGCCCAGGGCTATGTTCCACAGGTACCGCGCCACGCGGTCCAGCTCGTCCCGGTCCGAGGCCAGGGCGTACGCGTCCAGCCGCTGCTGCGAGAGCGCCCGGTGCAGCGCGGCGAGGGTGAGGATGGGGGCTTGATCAGGTTGCATGGGGGCCGTATATTTACAGCGTTATTCCCCGATCCGTGCCCGCCGCGGAGTTGGCCTCCGGGTCAGCGGCCGGTCATGCCGGGGTAGGAAGGCCACCCAGCGTTCGCGCGGGTGGCCTTCCTTGTTTTAGCGATGGATTCACGTCGTCAAAGTGCACAAAGTGACGGCACCAAGCTGGGGGTGCCTCGGCCGTCGCGCAACCGGGCGGCGACGCGGCGGCTCCGCTGCCTGAACCTGAAAGAACGGCATCACGCAGAATCAGCGGAGGCAGCAGAGCTGGATCATGATCCTCTGCTGGCTCCGCTGACTTCGTGTGAGATGAAATCCGGTTTGCTTCAGGCCCAGAGGTCGCCCACGTCGCGGACGCGGGCGGGCATGGTGTCGAGGGTGAAGGCGCGGGGATCCAGGTCCTCCGCCAGCTCCTCCCAGGCGAGGGGGGCGGAGACGGTGCCGCAGGCGGTGTTGCGGGCGGCGTAGGCGCCGGCCACGTTGGCGCCGCGCCGGGACATCAGGTAGTCCACGTAGACGCTGCCGCGGGGGCGCGCCGCCGCCGTCCGCTCCACCGTGGCGCCCTTCGCGCGGCGCGCCACCTCGCGCGCCAGCCGCTCCACCGCCTTTCCCGCGGTGGCGACGGGGGTGCCGGAAGGCAGCGTCACGTACACGTGCAGCCCCGCGCGGCCGGAGGTCTTGAGCCGCGCCTGCAGCCCGGCGTCCTCCGCCACCTCCCGCGCGGCCAACGCGGCCTCCACCACGCGGGCGAACTTCGCCCCCGGCATCGGATCGAGATCCAGGACCGCGTAGTCCTGCACCTCCGGGCTCTGCACCCGCACGTGCCAGGGATCGTACGAGATGGCGCCCCGCGCGACGGTGAACAGCAGCGTCGCCAGGTCGCCACCGACGAGCATCCGCTTGCGCTCCTTCCCCGCCTGCACCGGCTCCACCCGCACGCCGGGGGGCGTGTCCGCGGGCGCGCTCTGGCGGTAGACGGGCCGCTTGCCCGGCGAGCCGGGAAAGTACGCCACCGCCAGCGGCCGGTCGCGCATCGCCGGGAGAACGTACGGCGCCATCCGCACGTAGTAGCGCAGCAGGTCGCCGCGGGTGAAGGGCGAGCCGGGGTACATCGAGCGGTCCAGCTGCGCCACCTCCAGCACCGTGCCGCCGGCCTCGATCGTCCCCGATCCACCTCCCTCCTCCAGCTCCCGCAGCGCCTCCTCCAGCCGGTCCGCCCCCGCCGATCCCGCGCCGGACGCGCCGGCGGCGGTGCGCAGGTCCTCGGGAGACTTGTCGTCGCGCAGGCCCAGGAAGGTGCTGTCGCGCAGCTTGCCCGCGGAGGTGCGCTCGCTGTAACGGACCTCCGCCACCAGCCGCGGCCGGGCCCAGTGGTGCCCCTGCACCAGGTGCGGCACGGGGTTGAACGGGCTCTCGTCCTGCTCCAGCTCCGTCAGCCGCTCGTGCAGGGTGCGGAGCGTCCGGTCGCTGAAGCCCTTGCCGGTGTGGCCCACGTAGCACAGCCGCCCGTCCGCCTGGTACTCGCCCAGCAGCACGGCGCCCAGCCGGCGCGCAGGGTTGGTGGGGTCCGTCCATCCCCCGATGACGAACTCCTCCTGCGGCGTGAGCTTGACCTTGAGCCAGTGCCGCGACCGCACGCCCGGCTCGTAGCGCGAGGTGGCGCGCTTGGCCACGATCCCCTCCCAGCCGCCGCGGCGGGCGCGCTCCATCAGCGCCGCCGCGTCGTCCGCCTGCTCGCCCAGGCGCAGGCGCTCCGTCAGC
>DATAAG010000723.1:0-4965 GCA_036260235.1 Longimicrobium sp. | reverse complement strand
GCTGCGGTGCGCCGCGCCCGACCCCTCGGCGGGGACGGCGAGCGGCGCCATCATCGGCGGGCAGGGGACCAACGTGCTGCTGACCGGCACCAACCTGGCCTACGACCCCGCCGCGGGCGAGTTCCGCCTGGACGCCACCATCCGCAACCTGATGGCCGGGCGCACGCTGGGCACCTACGACGGCAGCGGCGTGGCCGGCATCCGCCTCTTCTTCCACTCCGGCCCCACGGCCGTGGAGGGAGAGGGCGAGGTGGGGATCATCAACACCGACGGCAGCGACCTCTTCCTGGCCTGGGGAGAGCCGTTCTTCACCTACGCCAGCATGCTGGGGCCGGACCAGGAGACGGAGCCGCGGCGGTGGCGGTTCAGCGTGCCTCCCGGCGTGGCGCGCTTCCGCTTCGGCGTCTACCTGGAGGCGCCGGTCTGGGACGGCGCCACGCGCACGGACGTGCTCGGCGCCTTCACGCAGGTGACGGCGGGGTTCAGCCACAGCTGCGGCCTCACGGACGACCGCCGCATCTTCTGCTGGGGCGACGGCGCCGACGGGCGGCTGGGGCACGGCGGCACCAGCCTGTTCCTGGATCCCGTGGAGGTGGACGCCGGCAACCGCGAGTGGCGGCTGGTCTCCGCGGGAAAGGAGCACACCTGCGGCGTGACCACGGAGGACGAAGGCGTCTGCTGGGGAAAGGGGAGCGGCGTCTCCACCGGCGACATGGTGGTGGACTCGCTCGACGCCGGCGGCACCGCCACCTGCGCCACCGCGGCGGGGACCACGTACTGCTGGGGGACCAACGAGTGGGGGCAGCTGGGGATGGGCGACACCCTCCCGCGCCGCAAGCCCGAGCCCGTCGCCGGCGGCCACACCTTCGTCACGGTGCGCGTGGGGACCAACCACACGTGTGCCCTCACGGCGGAGGGCGAGGCGTGGTGCTGGGGGATGAACGCCAGGGGCCAGCTGGGCGCGGCGTCCGCGCAGAGTTGCGGCCCGCACTTCCCCTATCCCTGCAGCACCACGCCGGTGCGGGTGGACACGGAGCTGCGCTTCGCGCGCATCGACGCGGGGGCCGGGCACACCTGCGCGCTCACGGCGGAGGGCGAGGCGTACTGCTGGGGCGAGAACGTCTTCGGCCAGGTAGGCGACGGGTCCACCGACGACGTGGTGCCGCGCCCGGCCGCCGTGGTGACGGAGATGCGCTTCGCGCAGGTCGCGGCGATGGACCGCAACTCGTGCGGCATCCAGGCGGACGGCGTGGCGGACTGCTGGGGCGCCAACCCGTCCAGCGTGACGCAGAGCGTGGACGACGTGGTGGCGGGCGAGCGGTGGCGCTCCATCGCCGGGATGGACGTGCACATGTGCCTGGCGGCGGCGGACGGCCAGGGCTACTGCTCCGGCCGCGAGCAGTTCGGCGAGCTGGGGAACCTGGGGACGCACCAGAACACCGCGAACCCGCGCGCGGCGCTGGCGCCGCTGCACGTCTTCGACCTGCCCCCGCGCGCCGGCTTCGACCACAGCGGCGACGGGAGCGCGGACGTGGTGTTCAACGCCCGCGAGGACCACTTCCACCGCTTCTTCGCCACGTACTCGGACGACGACTTCGGCATCGAGCAGCGGCTGTGGTCGTTCGGCGACGGGACGACGGGCAAGGGGAACTGGATCCGCCACGTCTACACGGCCAACGGCACCTACACCGTCACCCTCACCGTGGTGGATGCCGCCGGCCAGCGCGCCATGACCCAGCGCACCGTGTGGGTGACGTCGCTGCCCTGATCCCGGATCCGGCCAGAGAATTCGCACGCAGAGCAGCAGAGGGGCAGAGCAGCAGTACGAGCGCTCTGCTGCTCTGCTGCTCTGCGTGACATGAAGTGGTTTTGCGGATTCGGTGTGAGGCCGCAGGACGAATCTCGCGCAGAGACGCGGAGGCGCAGGGGGAAATCTTCTCTCCGCGCCTCCGCGTTTCTGCGTTTTGCCGATTGCCGGGATTGCTGCGACCATGGCGGGACGATGCCGTTCATCCGGGCGCAGGCGATGGACTGGCCCGGGTGCTCGTTCATGTGCGCCAGCAGCTGCAGCAGCGCCGCCCCAGGACGGCGACTCTGAGCAACACGCTCCAGGCGGGGACGTGCCGGCCGGCACCTCCGGACGCCCGGGGTGGCCCCCCGGGTCAGATTACCCTCTGCGCGCCCGGGCGGCCGGCGTATCTTGCCGCCGCGTACCGATCCGGAGTCCTTCCGATCACCCGCGATCCAGGTGCCGACGATGAGGTCCGACCACGACATTGCCTTTCCGAAGCTGGCCGACGCGCAGGTGGACGCGCTGCGGCCGCGCGGGCGCGTGCGGCGCGTGGGCGCGGGCGAGGTGCTGTGGAACGAGGGCGACCGCGGCTTCAACTTCTTCGTGGTCCTTTCCGGCGAGCTGGAGATCATCGACCCCACCGGCGACCAGCCGCGGCGCGTGACCGTGCACCTGCCGGGCGAGTTCACCGGCGACGTGGACAGCCTGACCGGCCGCGTGAGCCTGGTGCAGGCCCGCATGCTGGTGCCCGGCGAGGTGCTGGAGCTGCACCCGGACGACCTGCGCCGCGTGGTCACCGAGCTGCCGGAGATCAGCGAGCTGCTGCTGCGCGCCTTTTTGATGCGCCGGCGGCTGCTGCTGGGGCAGGGGTTCCGGGGGATCCAGATCATCGGCTCGCGCTACAGCCCCGAGGCGCACCACCTGCGCGAGTTCTGCAGCCGCAACGACATCGCCTACACCTGGATCGACCTGGAGCAGGACCCGCACGCCGAGGAGCTGCTCTGCCGCTTCGGGGTGGGGCCGGAGCAGACGCCCATCGTCATCGGCCGCGGCGGGCAGTGGGTCAGCAACCCCAGCCCGGCGGAGCTGGCGCGCTACATGGGGCTGGACGTGCGGATCGCCGACGGCGAGGTGTTCGACCTGGTGGTGGTGGGCGCCGGGCCCGCGGGGCTGGCGGCCAGCGTGTACGCCAGCAGCGAGGGGCTGCGCGTGCTCACGGTGGAGGGCGAAGGCGTCGGGGGACAGGCGGGCACCGCGTCGCGCATCGAGAACTACCTGGGCTTTCCCGCGGGGATCGGCGGGGCGGACCTGGCGCGCAACGCCCAGCTGCAGGCGCAGAAGTTCGGCGCGCGCATCTCCGTGCCGCAGAACGCCGTGGGGCTCACCCTGGAGGGCGGGCTGCGCATCGTCGCGCTGGAGGACGGCACCCGCATCACCACCCGCTGCGTGCTGGTGGCCAGCGGCGCGGAGTACCGCACCCTGGACCTCCCCCGCCTGCGCGAGCTGGAGGACGCGGGCGTGTACTACGCGGCCACGGAGATGGAGGCCCGCCTGTGCCTCGGCGAGGAGGTGGTGCTGGTGGGCGGCGGGAACAGCGCGGGGCAGGGGGCCATGTACCTTTCCCGCCACGCCAGCACGGTGCACGTCGTCATCCGCGGCAACGACCTGGGGAAGAACATGTCGCGCTACCTGGTGGACCGCATTGCCCGGACGCCCAACATCCGCGTGCACCGCCACTACGTGGTCGACGCGGTGGAGGGGGACGAGACGGTGCGCGGGGTGCGGCTGCGCAGCCTGAACGGCGGCGGCCCCATCGACATCGCCACCCGCGCGCTCTTCCTGTTCATCGGCGCGCGGCCGCGGACGGACTGGCTGGACGGGTGCGTGCAGCTGGACCGCAGCGGCTTCGTGCTCACCGGCGAGTCGCTGCCGGCCGCGTCGCGCGACGGCGAGGTGTGGCGCAAGGCGGGGCGCACGCCGTTCTTCCTGGAGACCAGCCTCCCCGGCGTCTTCGCCGCGGGCGACGTCCGCGCCGGCTCCGTCAAGCGCGTGGCCAGCGCCGTGGGCGAGGGGAGCATGGCGGTGACGTTCGTGCACGCGCACATCGGGAGCAGGGAATAGGGGACAGGTTACAGGGAATAGGGAATAGGGAATAGGGGCACTGGGCACTGGGCACTGGGCACTGGGCACTGGCCACTGGCCACTGGCCACTGGGCCCCTGGAACCACTCACCTGACATCGCGGGAGACCGATCATGCCGGAATGCACGCATACGCAGATGGTGCGGAACGTGGAGCCCCGGACGCCGGACGGGTGCGAGGAGTGCCTGGCCGGCGGAACGTGGTGGGTGCACCTGCGCCTGTGCCGTACCTGCGGCCACGTGGGCTGCTGCGACTCGTCGCCCAACCGGCACGCGACGAAGCACTTCCACGCCACCCGGCACCCCATCGTCACCTCCGCCGAGCCCGGCGAGGACTGGTCCTGGTGCTACGTGGACCAGGTGGAGGTGGAGGTCTGAGCGGGGGCGCGGTTGTCGCTGACCCTCCTTGCCGCGTTTGTCTTCCTGAGGGAGCGCCACCCGGCACTCGCGGCCGCACGACCGCCTGCGCGCGACCGAAGGATCTTCTCTCGGTCATCTGGACGCTGGCTCCGGAGTAGAAAGCTGGCCCCTCGGTTCTGCCGGCAAGATCCTTCGGTCGGCGCCAGAGTGCCGTGCAGACTGCAGGTTCAGCGTGGCGCCTCCCTCAGGAAGACAATGCCCCCGAGGCGAGCGAGGATAACAGCATGGGCCTGGACAGTGTAGAACTGGTGATGGGGTTCGAGGAGGCGTTCGGCCTCGCGATCCCGGACAGGGACGCGGCGCAGCTGATCACGCCGCGCCACGTGCTGGAGTACGTCGCTGCGCGGCTCCCGATGGCGCCCACCGACGGCTGTGCCACGCAGCGCACCTTCTACGCGCTGCGCCGCGGCCTGCGCGCAGCCGGCGTCGCGCAGGTGGAGCTGCGGCCGGCCACGCCGCTCCCCATGCTGGCGAACCGCTGGGGATGGACGGTGCTGTGGACGCGCGTCCGGACGACGGCGGGTGAGCCGGGGTGGCCGGAGCAGGTGCCCTGGCCGCGGCGGGGGAACACCGGCCCACGCACCCTCGCCGGCCTGGCGCGGTACGTGGCGCG
>DATAAG010000722.1:0-1738 GCA_036260235.1 Longimicrobium sp. | reverse complement strand
GATCATCCGCTCGACGTGCGGCAGGCAGCGGACGGAGTACCACGCGCACAGCGGCTCCACGCCGCGCCGCCCGCCGCTCTCCGGCACCACCGCGTCCGCCTCCGATGATGCCGCGCGCTCCGCGATCGTCCGCAGCAGCTCCGCCGTGATCCAGGGCATGTCGCAGGCGACCACCAGCGCGCCGGACCGCCCGCGCTCTGCCGCCCAGCGCAGCGCCGTGTGGATGCCGCCCAGCGCCCCCTGTCCGCGGATCTCGTCCGCGCGCGTCGGCAGGTCGAGGTCCGCGAAGAGCGCGGGATCGTTGGCGGAGATCACGACCTCCGGCACCGCCGCGGAGAGGGCGTCGCACACCCGGTCGATGATCCGCCGCCTGCCGGCCCGCGCCAGCGCCTTGGGCGCGCCGAAGCGGCGGCTGGCGCCGCCGGCCAGGATCACGCCCAGGGGCGGGTGCGGACGGGGTTCGTCGGGCGCGCGCATCCGCCGAAGCTAGGGATGCGGGCGGGCGTGAACAAGCCGGACGGGGAACGGGACTTGCGCGCCCGCGGGGCCGTGAATCACAGGCCAGAACGGGGAGGGGATGCCATGCGACGGTACGACCGCAGCTACGGTGGGGGATGGGGGGCGCGCCGCGGCGGCTACGAGTGGAACCGCGCGCCGCGCGAGACGATGGGCGGCCGCCCGTGGAGCCCGCGCGACGTGCAGTACGGGCGGTGGGACGGCCCCGCCGGCTACGACCGCGGCGTCTACGGCGGCGGCTACGAAGCGCCCGCGGGGGGCTACGCGGAGGGGCCCGCCCGGCGCGGCTGGGGCGGCTACGCGGACGACTTCGACGGCGGGTGGCAGGCCGGCTATGCGCGCGGGCCGTTCCTTCCCGAGCAGGCGTACCGGCGGCACCCGGAGCTGGACCGCGAGCCCGGCCCCCGCGGCGGCCGCTGGGGCTACGAGATGGACGACACCGGGTGGGACCTGGACGACGACGAGATCCTGGAGGCGGTGCGCAGGCGGCTGTACGACGACGTGTGGCTGGACGTGGACCGCATCGACGTGGAGGTGGAGGACGGCGTGGTGACGCTGCGCGGCGAGGTGGACGACTTCATGGAGGCGCGCTACGCCTGGGACGACGCCTGGGAGACCGCGGGCGTGCGCGGCGTGGTGAACCTGCTGACCGTGCGCGTGGACCAGCCGGACCCGCAGCCGCACGGGGACGTCGTGCCGCAGACGACGCACGGGCAGTCGTCGGAGCCCAGGGAATAGGGAATAGGGAACAGGGAATAGCCTGCAACGGCGAGGTTACAGGGGCAGGTTACAGGGTACAGCCTGCCAGTTCCCGGCGGCTTTCCGGCACGGGAGAGCTTTCCCCCGGCCCGCTGGGCGGGAGGCCCTCTCCCCCGCCGACCTGCGCCGCTCGTTCCTCGCGGCTCGGCGGCGACCCCTCCCCCAACTTCGGGAGAGGGGTGACACGGAAGGTTCGGTGTGGATTCGGCAGGTATCCAGCTGGGGTGAGCCCTGCAAAACGACGGCGCCGGCCCCGCATCGCGTGGCCGACGCCGTCTTGTCCGCGAAGGCGGACAGCGCGTAGTCGTTGCGGCGATTTCAATGAGGGTTGGTCATAAATCCTCAGGCGCTGCGTAGAAGGGCCTTGATGCCGATCTGGTGGAGTTCGCCGAGGTGGTAGCGGTAAAGCAGAGCGATCTGGACTGCGAGTACCGCACCGAGCGCGAAACGCTGCGAGTTGGTG
>DATAAG010000721.1:0-10169 GCA_036260235.1 Longimicrobium sp. | reverse complement strand
GCCGGGAGCGAGCCGCGCCGGGCTCTGGCTGCGCGTGGACCGGCCCAACGGCGCCGTGGGGTTCTTCGACAACATGTCCGCGCGGCCCATCCAGGGGCGCACGGACTGGCGGCTGTACGAGATCGTGGCGAACGTGGCGCTCGACGCGGAGGCGGTGCACGTCGGCATGCTGCTGGTCGGCGCGGGGCGGGCGTGGCTGGACGCCGCTTCGTTCGAGGTGGTGGGCGACGTGCCGGCGGTGGAGGCGGCGCGGCCGCTGACGCCGCGCGGGGTGGAGAACGTGGCGGCGTTCGCGCGGCTGCTGGGCTACGTGCGCTACTTCCATCCCAGCGACCAGGCGGCCGCCACGGACTGGGACGCCTTCGCCTGGGCCGGGGTGCGCGCGGTGGAGAGCGCGCCGGACGCGCGGCGGCTGGCGGCGGTGCTGGAGTCGCTCTTCCGTCCGATCGCGCCGACCGTCGTGGTCCGCGCGGGCGACCCGGGCTCCGCGCCGGCGGTCGTCGTACCCAGCACCGACTCCGCGCGCGTCGTGTGGTGGCGCCACTACGGCGTGGGGACGGGCAACGAGCGCTCCCTCTACCGCAGCACGCGCGCATCTCTTCCGGTTCGTCACGGTCCGCTCCCGGACTCCATCCCCGACCCGGCGGAGCCGCTGCGGGTGGACCTGGGCGCCGGGGTGAGCGCCATCATCCCGCTGGCGCTGTACAGGGACGCGGAGGGCACGCTCCCCCGGGCGGCCGCGCCCGGCGCGCCCCCCATCCATCCGGGCACCGGCGACGACCGCGCCACGCGCCTGGCCTCCGTGGTGCTGGGATGGAACCTGTTGCAGCACTTCTACCCGTACTTCGACGTGGTGGACGCGGACTGGAGCGCCGAGCTCCCCCGCGCCCTGGCGTCCGCCGCGACGGACACGGACGAGTGCGCGTTCCTGGGCACGCTGCGGCGGCTGGTGGCGGCGCTGGACGACGGGCACGGGACGGTGGGGCACGGCTGCGAGGGTCCGCAGCGGATCCCGCCGGTGTCCATCGAGTCCGTGGAGGGGCGGCCGACCGTGGTCGCGGTGGGTCCGGGAGTGGAAGGGGTGCGGCCGGGGGACGTGGTGCTGCGCGTGGACGGCCGGCCCGCGGACTCGCTGCTCGCGGCCCGCGGTGGGCTGATCTCGTCGGCGACGCCGCAGTGGCGCCGGTACGTGACGAACGCGCACCTGCTGATCGGGCGCGATTCGCTGGCGCGGGTGACGGTGGAGCGCTTCGGGGGCGACACGGCCACGGTGGTCCTGCGCCGGACGGTGCCGCCGGCGATGCGCGCGGACGGGCGGCCGGAGCCGGTGGCGGAGGTGCGGCCCGGGATCTGGTACGTGGACCTGGACCGCGTGACCAACGCGCAGCTGCAGGCGGCGATGCCCGACCTGGAGCGCGCGGCGGGGATCGTCTACGACCTGCGCGGCTACCCGGACGGGCTGAACCCGATGGAGTTCTTCTCGCACCTGCTGCGCGAGCCCGGCACGAGCGCGCAGTGGCTGGTGCCGGTGGTCACCCGCCCGGACGGCGCCGGGGTGCGCTTCCACGAGGCGGGGCGGTGGCAGATCGTCCCCGCTGCGCCGTACCTGGGCGCGCCGCGCGTGTTCATCACCGACGGCCGGGCCATCAGCTTCGCGGAGTCGATGATGGGGATCGTGGAGGCGTACCGGATGGGCGAGGTCGTGGGCCAGCCGACCGCCGGCACCAACGGCAACGTCAACCCCTTCCAGCTCCCCGGCGGCTACGTGGTCAGCTGGACCGGGATGCGGGTGCTGAAGCACGACGGCTCCCGGCACCACGGCGTGGGCATCATTCCGTCGGTCCCTGCGGAGCGCACGCGCGCGGCCGTGGCCGCGGGGCGGGACGAGCTGCTGGAGAAGGCGATCGAGGTGGTGAGCCGGCCGCGGTGATGGAGTGATGGAGCGATGGAGCGATGGAGTGATGGAGTGATGGAGTGATGGAGTGATGGAGTGGGGACGGGGGCACCGCCGCGCCAACTCTGGTAACGCGCGGCGGGTCGGGTGCGGCGCTTGCGGCGGAGGGCCGGTAGTCGCTTCACCGATCCCTTCTGACGCGAGAGACGCATGCGCCCATCCGCCGCCGAAGTGCCCACCGCGCGCCGCGGCCGCGCCGGGCTGGTGCTGGGGATCGGGCTGGGCGGGTTCGCGGACGGGATCGCCCTGCACCAGATCGCGCAGTGGCACAACATGGGGTCGGCGGTGCTGCCGCCGCACACCATGGACGCCATGCGGCAGAACATGGTGTGGGACGGGCTCTTTCACGCGGCAACGTGGTGGGTCACGCTGGCAGGCGTGTGGCTGCTCTGGCAGGATGCGCATCGCGGCGCGGTGCCGCCAGGGCGGGTCTTCATCGGCCAGATGCTGCTCGGGTGGGCGGGGTTCAACCTGGCGGAAGGCATCATCGACCACCACCTGCTGAACCTGCACCACGTCCGCGACCTGCCCGCCCACGTGCCGGCGTACGACTGGGCGTTCCTGCTGGTCGGCGGTATTCTCCTCGGCGCGATCGGGTGGATGATGAGCCGCCCCGCATCCGCGTCCCCGGCCCGCTGAGCGCCCCTCTTTGATCCAACCCTCCCGATGACCCGCATCTCCGCCTTCCGCGCGCTGGTCCTGGCGCTCGCCCTGGCCGGGTGCGCGCCGGCGGCCGGCATCGTACCGCCGCCGCCGCCGCCGGCTCCCGCGGAGCAGGCGTGGGTGGCGGACCGGCTGTTCTTCGGGCGCAGCATCCCGGGCGGAGGCACGGTGTCGGACGGGGAGTGGGCGGAGTTCGTGCGCGACGTGGTGACGCCGCGCTTTCCCGACGGGCTGACGGTGTGGCACGGCCAGGGGCAGTGGCGGGACGCAACTGGCCAGGTGCTGCGCGAGGACGTGACCGTCGTCGAGATCTTCCACCCCGCCGGCACGCAGTCCGACGCGGCCCTGCGCGAGATCGCGAACGAGTACAAGCGCCGCTTTCGGCAGGAATCCGTGCTGCGGGTCCGCGGCGCCGCGGGGGTGGAGTTCATGGACTAGGCGCCGATCACATCGAACGAGATTCCGGTGGACGAGTTCATGCGCGCCGCCATCGACGAGGCGGAGCAGGGGCTGCGCGAGGGCGGAATTCCCATCGGGAGCGTCCTGGTGCACCGCGGCGTGGTTCTGGGACGGGGGCACAACCGGCGGGTGCAGCAGGGGAGCGCGGTGCTGCACGGCGAGATGGACGCGCTGGAGCGGGCGGGCCGCCAGCCGGCGCGCGTGTACCGCGAATGCACCCTCTATACGACGCTCTCGCCGTGCGCCATGTGCTCCGGCGCCATCCTGCTGTACGGCATTCCGCGCGTGATCGTCGGCGAGAACCGCACCTTCATGGGCGAGGAGGAACTGCTCCGCGCACGCGGCGTGGAGGTGCAGGTGCTGCAGGACCCCGCCTGCATCGCGCTGATGGAGCGCTTCATCGCCGAGCATCCCGAGCTGTGGAACGAGGACATCGGCGAATGAAGTGGGCGCCGTGCTGATCCCGCATCAGCCGGGGTGTCACCGGACGGGCGGCAGGATCGTTGTTCGCGCGCAGCCACCGTCATCGATCCACCACCGCCTTTGAACGAACGCATGCGCTCTACCGCCGTCATCCACGCCACCGCCGCGCTGCTGCTGGCCAGCTGCAACCCGTTCACCCACGCCTGCACGCTGATGGCCTGCCAGGACGGCCTGGCGGTGGAGTTCGCCGCCGCGCCCACCAGCGCGTTCCGCGTGGAGGCGTGGTCGGAGGTGCGGACCGCGCCGCAGGTCTTCGAGTGCCAGGTGGCGGAGCACTGCCCGTCCGTCTTCTTCGAGAACTTCCAGGGCGAGCAGGTGACCGTCCGCGTCACCACTTCCGCCGGCGTGCGCACGCAGCAGTTCCCCGGCGTGGAGTACGAGCGGATCTATCCCAACGGCCGCGACTGTGGCGGCGAGTGCCGCCAGGCGACGGTCACCTTCCCCGCGTAACGGCGGATCTGTAGCTTTTCCTCCCGGAGAGGTCCGACCCGGGGGCGAATTCGTGGAGCCGCCGCGCGCCGGCAGATCAGAACCGGCGCCGGCCGCACGTTTGATCGAACGGGCACGTTCATCCTCCCACCTTCCATCCTCCCATGCGCATCTCGCTCTCCTTCCTCGTACTGGTGGCCGCGGCACTGGTCTCCACGCCCGCGCCGGCGCAGACGCCGGCCGAGCGGATGAGCGCGTGCGAACCCGGCGCGCCCGGCCTGGCGCTGGTGGGCACCGTCACCGACGCGGAAACGGGACGCCCGCTGCACGGCGCCGTCGTCATCGTGGACGACTACCCGCTGGGCAGCGCCGACAGCGTGGGGTGCTACACGGTCATCGGCGCGGACGAGATCGTGGGCGGCCGCCGCCCCGTGACGGTGCACGTGCACCGCTACCAGGCGCCGGACACCGTGGTGGAGATCTCCGCCGACCGCAGCGACACGGTGCACTTCGCGCTGCGGCCCACGGCGCCGGGGTGCTGCCGGCTGGAGGGGGAGTGGTCCATCCGCCTGGCGCTGGACGACCGCGGCGGAACCGGCATCAACCCGCGGGCCGACGAGGTGGAAGGCAGGATGGTCTTCAGCGACCGCCTCCCCTCGTGGGGGGACGAGGAGGAGACGGATTCGCACACGGAGCGGGGACGCTTCGACGTGGACCTGGGCACCTTCTTCGGCGGACCGTACGCGCAGGACGTGAGCACCACCACCTTCGGCCCCGTCGCCGGCGACTTCTTTCGGCAGGCCGTTGGCGAGGTGCTGGCGGACGATTCCGTGATGATGGTGATGATCCCGAGGATGAGCCACGGCGGGCTGTCGATGGCGGGCACCATCCGCGGCGACACCGTGCGCGGCCAGTGGGTGCAGAACGCCTACTGCTGCGGCGCCCGCGGCCGCTTCGTGATGCACCGCGTCCCCGCCTCTCCCGCGGGCGAGGCGCTGGTGGCGCGGGCGCTGCGCGCGGACGTGGAGATGCGCGAGGCCGCGAACGAGGCGCAGGCGGCGCGGGCCAGGCGCGTGGGCTTCCTGCGCCTGCGCGTGTTCGACGAAGGCAGCGGCCGCTACGCGCGGGTGGCGTTCACGGCGCTGGGCCACGAGGACAATCCCCAGGGCGCCACGGTCAACCTCTCCTACTCGTCCGGAGAGGATGGCTGGAGCCGGGAGTACGAGCTGGTGCCCGGGCGCTACGACCTGTTCGTGAACAACTTTCCCTGCCGCGGCGAGCTGGAGATGGCGGACGACGACTACGTCCGGATGCCGCGCTTCACCGTGACCATCGAACCGGGCCGGCGCGTGGACGAGGACATCCGCCTGGACCTCTGCTCGCTCAAGCGCTACGACGGGGTCTACCAGGACGACGAGGAGCCCGGTGGCCAGTGAGCCTGGCGAGCGGGCGGCCCTCGGGTCGTTTCGCGTAGAGGCTGGCCGGTTCTTCTTCGCGGGAGTAACGGTCAGCTTTTTCTTTTTCCCTACTGTCTATAAGTTATAGTCGAAACTGTCGCTTGTTAACAGAAGGTAGACGTGGATTTCAAAACTGCCACTGACATTCTCGGGCTTCCAGCTGCGGACTTGGCGAAGGCCTTCAACCTTCAGCCACAGACGATCCGGCAGATGCGGCTCACTCCAGGCACCGCGAGCTATCGCACGCCGCCTGCCGGGTGGGAGCAGGTGGTGGCGCGGCTGGCGCGCGAGCGGGGCAGGGAATTGCAGGCACTCGTGGAGAGGCTGGAGCAGGTGACGACTAGCGGAACTGCGCGATGACTGAGCCGAAACTGATGCTGGAGCGGCTGTCGCTCAGCGGCTTCAAGACGATCCGGCAACTGGAAAAGCTGGAACTTGGGCCGATGAACGTGCTGATCGGTCCGAACGGCGCGGGCAAGTCCAACCTGCTCTCGTTCTTCCGGATGCTGGGCCAGATGATGGACAATCCTGGGAACCTGCAGTTGTTCGTGGGCAGAGCGGGAGGTGCAAATACGCTGCTGTACAATGGCGCGGCTGTCACCGAACAGATCCAAGCTCGCCTCGAGTTTTCCGCTCCAGTGTCGGCCGGGTATGCGTTTCGCCTCGCGTATGCGGCTCAAGACACTCTGATCTTTGCGCACGAGGCCTTCACGGTACCTGATGAGGGCGGCCCCAGATGGTTAGAACTTGGAGCGGGACACCGAGAGTCAGGGTTGATCGACAGCTTTGACCTCGATCCTGTCCACCCGCTGAATCTCTATTTCATGCTTCACAAGTGTATCGTCCACCAGTTTCACAACACGTCCGAAACTGCGCGAATCCGCCAGCGCTGGAGCGTTGACGATAACCGGGTTCTGAAGGAGGATGGGGCGAACCTCGCGCCGTTCCTGCTGCGCATCCGTCAGCGGCATCCGGAACACTACAGGCGCCTCACCGAGACGCTGCGTCAGGTCGCTCCGTTCTTTGCGGATTTCGAGCTGTTTCCGGAACACAACACGGTGCTGCTGCGCTGGCGCGAGGTGAGGAGCGACCTGTTGCTGGGACCACATCAGGCATCGGACGGGACGCTCCGCGCGATGGCGCTGGTCGCGCTGCTCATGCAGCCAAAGGAGGAACTGCCGTCCATCATCATCCTGGATGAGCCGGAACTGGGGCTGCATCCTCGCGCCATCTCGGTTCTCGCGGGCTTGCTGCAGACGGCGGCGCTGAGCACGCAGGTCATCGTCGCCACGCAGTCGCCCGTGCTCCTGGACCACTTCGAGCCGGAGCAGGTGATCGTGGCGGAGCGTGAGGACTCCGAATCCATCTTCCGGCGCCTGGACCGCTTCAAGCTGGAGGCGTGGCTGGAGGAGTACACGCTTTCCGACCTGTGGGACAAGAACGTGCTGGGTGGAAGACCGCGCTGATGCGGCGGCTGCACGTTCTAGCGGAGGGACAGACCGAGGAGGCCTTCGTCAACCAGGTGCTCGCGCCGCACCTGGCCGGCCATGGCGTCGTCACGGACGTACGCTGCGTGACAACGCGGCGCGACCGGCACCGGCTGGACGTCGTGCACCGCGGCGGGCTGCGCGACTACGGCAAGGTGCAGCGGGACTTGCAGCGCTGGATGGCGGAGGACCGCGATGCGGTGTTCACGACCATGCTCGACCTCTACGCGCTGCCCAAGGACTTTCCCGGCTTTGCGGATGCCGCGCGTCTTGCCGATCCCTACGCGCGCGTGCGGCACCTGGAGCAGGCGCTGGCGGCCGACATCGGCCAGCATCGATTGATCCCACACATCCAGCTGCATGAGTTCGAGGCGCTCCTGCTCTCCGATCCAGCGAAGTTCGACTGGCAGTACATCGAACATGATCCGGCCATTGCACGCCTGGTGGAGCTCGCAAATCGCTTTCCGAGTCCCGAACTGATCGATGACGGCGAGACGACGGCGCCGTCCAAGCGCATCATCGACGAAATCCCCGAATACGCGTATCAGAAGGCCACGGCAGGGCCACTGATCGCGCGGCAGATCGGCATCGAAACGATGCGCGCTCGCTGCCCTCACTTCGCGGAATGGCTTGCCGCGCTGGAGGCGCTCGATCGTTGAACGCGTCCTCATCTCTGGGTAGCGAAACAGATGGCGTCGGCTAGATTGGCGGTGGTTCGGCGGGGCGACGGGCACAGGGCGTCCCGCGGCGGTACCGTAAACCCTGAGGGAGGTGGAGGATGGCGTTCACGCTTCCGGATCTGCCGTACGCCTTCGATGCGCTGGAGCCGCACATCGACGGGCGCACCATGGAGATCCACCACGACCGGCATCACAAGGCGTACGTCGACAACCTGAACGCGGCGCTGGAAAAGCACCCCGAGTTCAACGCCGGCGACGACATCGAGGCGCTGATGCGCCGCTTTGACGAGGTGCCCGAGGACATCAAGACCGCCGTGCGCAACAACGGCGGCGGCCACGCCAACCACAGCCTGTTCTGGCAGGTGATGGATCCCAACGGCGGCGGCGCGCCCGACGGCCCCATCGCCGGGGCCATCGACGCGGCGTTCGGCAGCTGGGACGCGTGCCGGCAGAAGCTGATCGACGCCGGGAAGGCGCGCTTCGGCAGCGGGTGGAGCTGGCTGGTGCTGGACGGCCAGGGCAAGCTGCAGGTGGTCGACACGGCCAACCAGGACAGCCCGCTGATGAACGGCCAGACGCCGCTGCTGGGCATCGACGTCTGGGAGCACGCGTACTACCTGAAGTACCAGAACAAGCGCCCGGACTACCTGGACGCCTGGTTCAACACGGTGAACTGGGTGTACGTCAACGAGCGCTACAGCAAGGCGGCCGGCGGCTCCTGAGCCGCGGCGTCCGCTCCGGCATCCATGCGCCCCCCGGCCTCCGCGCGAGGCCGGGGGGCGCGTGTTTCTGGAATCTCTCTGCGCCGCGCGGCGCAACTGCGTTCTGGCGCGGAGGGCGTTCGGCGCTTAGAAGTATGATGATCCTTTCCGAACGCGTCCCCTTCTCCGGCCCATTCGCATGCCGCTCGCCATCGGTGTTCCCCGAGAAACCGCGCCGGGAGAGCGGCGCGTCGCGCTGGTTCCCGAGGTCGCCGCCCGGCTGGTGAAGGACGGGATGCAGGTGGTGGTGGAGAGCGGCGCCGGCGAGCAGGCGTACTTTTCCGACGCCGCGTACGAGGCCGCCGGCGCCCGCATCGGCACGCGGGTGGACGCGTGGGCCACCGACGTCGTCGCGCGGGTGCAGGCGCCCGCCAGCGATGACCTGCACCTGCTGGGCGCCGGCCGCGTCGTCGCGGGATTCCTGCGGCCGCTGGACGACCCGCAGGGGATGCTGGCGCTGGCGGAGACCGGCGCCACCGCGCTGGCGATGGAGCTGATCCCACGCACCACCCGCGCGCAGAAGATGGACGCGCTGAGTGCCATGGCCACCGTCGCCGGCTACCGCGCCGTCCTCCTGGCCGCCGAGGCCCTCCCCAAGTTCTTTCCCCTGCTCACCACCGCCGCCGGCACCATCCGGCCCGCCAAGGTCCTGGTCCTGGGCGCGGGCGTCGCCGGGCTGCAGGCGATCGCCACGGCGCGGCGGCTGGGCGCCGTCGTGTCCGCGTACGACGTGCGCGCGGCCGCGGCGGAGGAGGCGCGGTCGCTGGGCGCGCGCTTCGTGGAGCTGGCGCTGGACACGGCGGGCGCGGAGGGATCGGGCGGGTACGCCGCCGCGCTGGACGAGGAGCGGCAGCGGCGCCAGGTGGAGCTGCTGGCGGAGCACGTCGCCGCGTCGGACGTCGTCGTCTCCACCGCGCTCATCCCCGGCCGCCGGGCGCCGCTGCTGGTGTCGGAGGCGGGGGTGCGGGGGATGGCGCCGGGCTCCGTCGTGGTGGACCTCGCCGCGCCCAACGGGGGGAACTGCGCCCTGACGCGGCCGGGGGAGGTGACGGAGGTGGGCGGGGTGCGCGTGTTCGGACCGCTGAACCTGGCGGCGGAGATGCCGGTGCACGCCAGCCAGATGTACGCGCGCACCATCGCCGCGCTGATCGGCGAGTTCGTGAAGGACGGCGCCTGGGCCCCGGCGGAGGACGACGACATCTACCGCTCCGCCTGCGTCGCCCGCGGCGGCGAGATCGTGAACGAGCGCGTCCGCGGCATGCTCGCGCCGGCGTCGGCGTGAGGGGCCGCCGCTTCGCCGCGAATTGTTTTCCTGAGGGAGGCGCCACGCGGAACCTTCAGCCTGCACGTCACACTGGCGCTGACGGAAGGATCTTGCCGGCCGCGCTGAGGGACTGGCATCCGCGCGCGACGGCTGCCCCCGCGGCCGGGAGAGGAGGTCCTTCAGTCGGCGCCAGGGCATCGAGGCAGGGATGGTCCGTGCGGCGCCTCCTTCAGGAAAACAGGCTCTTTAGCTGAATCGTCTCAACGACGCCTTTCCCGCAGTCCCACTCCAGCCACGGCGTCCGATGATCATCACCCTGCTCTTCGTCTTCGTGCTGGCCGCGTTCGTGGGGTACGAGGTCATCACCCGCGTGCCGCCGCTGCTGCACACCCCGCTGATGAGCGCCACCAACGCCATCTCCGGCATCTCGCTGGTGGGCTCGCTGGTGCTGGCGGGGGCAAACCGGGGGGAGCTAGCCACCATCCTGGGCTTCATCGCCGTCACCGCCGCCACCATCAACGTGGTGGGCGGG
>DATAAG010000720.1:0-13760 GCA_036260235.1 Longimicrobium sp. | reverse complement strand
GGCGGCGCTGGTCGTCGCCACGGGGGGGCTGAACATGGCGGCGCTGAAGTGGGTGTCGCAGCGGCGCACGGACCTGAGCCAGCGGCTGCTGCAGGACCGCGGCAAGGCCATCGGCACGGCCATGGGCGGGCTGCTGAACATTGAGAACCTCAAGGCCACGGGGTCGGAGAGCGACTTCTTCGCCCGGTGGAGCGGCTACTACGCCAAGGCGGCCAACGCGCAGCACCAGCTGGCGCTGCAGACGACCCTCCTCGCCGCCGTGCCGCCCCTTCTCCTGGCCGTGAGCACGGCGCTGCTGCTGGGGATGGGCGGGCTGCGGGTGATGGACGGCGACCTGAGCATGGGGATGCTGATCGCCTTCCAGGCGCTGATGCTGGCCTTCCTGGCGCCGGTGAACTCCCTGGTGAACATGGGGAGCGTCCTGCAGGAGGTGCGCGGCGACATGAACCGCCTGGACGACGTGCTGCGGGCGAAGACGGAGGGCGCCGCCGCGGCCCCTCCCGCCGCGCCCGCGGCATCGGTCGAGACGGTGCCGGCGGTGGAGGCGGACGGGTGGGCGGCGGCGGAGGTGCCCGCCTCGCGGCTCTCGGGGCACCTGGAGCTGCGGCGGGTCTCCTTCGGCTACAGCCGGCTGGAGCCGGCGCTCATCCAGGACTTCACCCTCACCCTCAAGCCCGGCGCCCGGGTGGCGCTGGTGGGGGGATCGGGGTCGGGAAAGAGCACGGTGGCGCGCCTGGTGAGCGGGCTGTACGAGCCGTGGGCGGGGGAGGTGCTGCTGGACGGCGTTCCCCGCGCCCGCATCCCCCGGCCGGTGATGACCAGCAGCTTCGCCGTGGTGGACCAGGAGGTCTTCCTCTTCGAGGGAACGGTCCGCGACAACCTGACCATGTGGGACCCGACGGTCCCCGAGCCGGACCTGGTGGAGGCCGCCCGCGACGCCTGCATCCACGACGACGTGAGCGCCCGGGCCGGGGGCTACGCCAGCCGGGTGGAGGAGGGGGGGCGCAACTTCAGCGGCGGGCAGCGGCAGCGGATGGAGATCGCCCGGGCGCTGGTGAACCGGCCCGCGGTGCTGGTGCTGGACGAGGCCACCAGCGCGCTGGACCCGGCGGTGGAGCAGGAGATCGACGACAACCTGCGGCGCCGCGGGTGCACCTGCCTGATCGTGGCGCACCGGCTGAGCACCATCCGCGACTGCGACGAGATCGTGGTGATGGACCAGGGAAAGATCGTGCAGCGCGGCACGCACGACGAGCTCAAGGACGCGGTCGGGCCGTACCGCGAGCTGATCGCCGCGGAGTGACGCCATGAGCCCCCTCGAGACGGCCGCCGCCCTGGCCGGGGGCCGCACCCTGGCCGCCGCCGGCAACCGCCCGGTGCGGCTGCACCCGGAGCGGGTGTGGGTCGTCCGCACCGGGCGTATCGACGTCTTCGCCACCTGGATGGCGGGGGGCGAGCCGGAGGGCCCGCGCCGCCACCTCTTCCGGCTGGAGGCGGGCGACGCCGTCTTCGGCGTGGGCGAGGACCCGGACGGGCCGCGCGCCCTGCTGGCCGTCGGCTCGCCGGGGACGATGCTGGCGGAGCTGGACCTGGCCGACGTGGAGGCGCTGGCGGCGGACCCGGCCACGCGCCCCGCCTTCATGGAGCTGGTGCAGCGCTGGACGGAGCGGGTGTGGGACGGGCTGGTGGGCCGCGCCACCGTGCGCCGCGCCACCGGCGGCGCCCCGGGCGACGAGGTGGAGGTGGAGAAGGGGGTGAGCCTGCGCCCCGACGCCCCGGCGTGGGTGGAGCCGCTGGAGGGCGCCCTCTGCGTCCTGGGCCGCCGCGGCGCCCCCGTGCTTCCGGGCGCGGTGGTCCCGGTGACCCGCCGCGGGTGGGTCACGGCGACGGAGCCGTCCCGGGCCCGGCTGCTGGGCACGGCGGAGGTGCTGGAGCGGCACGGCGCCGCGGCGGTGCTGCACGCGCTGGGGGTGCTGCACGCGGCCGCGCTGGAGGTGGCGGACGAGCGCGAGCGCGCGGACGCGGAGGCGTACCGCGCCCGGATGCAGGCGCGCGAGCAGGCCCAGGCCGCCGGGATGGCGGGCGGGCTGTCGCGGCTGGCCAGCACCCTGGCGACGCGGACGCAGAAGCTGGCCATGCGCCTGCGCCCGCCGGAGGGCGCGGGCGAGGACACGCTCTTCGCCGCCTTCCGGCTGGTGGCGGAGGCCAGCGGGGTGCAGGTGGAGCCCCCCGCCTCGCAGCCGAAGACGCGCGACCCGGTGCAGGCGCTGGCGCGCGCCTGCCGGGTGCGCACCCGGCGCCTGGTGCTGCGCGACGGGTGGTGGCAGGCGGACAACGGCCCCCTGCTGGGCCGCTGGGCCGACACGCCCACCCCGGTGGCGCTCCTTCCCGCCCGCGGCGGCGGGTACGAGGTGCTGGACCCCGGCGCCCGCACGCGGGTGGCGGTGGACGCCCCGGTGGCGGCGAAGGTGGGCCCCACCGCGTACATGGTGTACCGGCCCTTCCCGGCCGAGCCGCTGCGGCCGCTGCAGGTGCTGAAGTTCGGCCTGCACGGGTGCCGGCCGGACCTGCTGACGGCGCTGGCGGCCGCCATGCTGGGCGCGGTGCTGGGGCTGGTGCTGCCGCTGGCCACGGGGATGCTCTTCGAGACCATCATCCCCGGCGCGGACCGCGGCCAGCTGGTGCAGATGACGCTGGTGCTGCTGGCGGTGGCGGTGGCGGGCGCGCTCTTCACCGTGGTGCGCGGCATCGCCATCGTGCGCATCGAGTCGCGCACGGCGGGGGCGATCCAGGCGGCGGTGTGGGACCGGCTGATCGCCCTGCCCCTGCCGTTCTTCCGCGACTACTCCGCGGGCGAGCTGGCCATGCGCGCCATGGGGGTGGAGGAGATCCGCCGGGTGATGACGGGCGCGGTGGTGACGGGGCTGCTGGCGGGGCTCTTCTCCCTCAGCAACCTCTTCCTCCTCTTCCACTACGACCCGCTGCTGGGCGCGGCGGGGACGGGGCTGATCGCCGTCTCCCTGGCCGTGTCGGTGACGGTGGGCCTGCTGCAGCTGCGCAGCCAGCGCGCCATCCTGACCAGGCGCTCGCGCATCAGCGGCATGATGCTGCAGTTCCTCACCGGCATCTCCAAGCTCAAGCTGGCGGGGGCGGAGCCGCAGGCGTTCTCGCTGTGGGCGCGCGCCTTCGGCGAGCAGCGCGACCTGACGTTCTACAACCGCGCGCTGGGGGTGCGCCTGGCCGTCTTCAACGCCGCCTACCCCGTCCTCTGCTCCATCGTCCTCTTCTCCATGGCCGCCCGGACGCTGGGCGGGGAGAACGCCATGGGGACGGGCGAGTTCCTGGGCTTCACCTCGGCGTTCGGGCTGTGCCTGGGGGCGGTGCTCTCCACCAGCACGGCGCTCATCCAGGCGCTGGGCGCGGTGCCGCTGTACGAGCAGGTGAAGCCGATCCTGCACACCTCCCCGGAGGTGGCCGGGGGAAAGGACGATCCCGGCGAGCTTTCCGGCGCCATCGAGCTCAAGCACATCTCCTTCCGCTACGCCGCCGACGGGCCGCTGGTGCTGGACGACGTGTCGGTGAGCATCAGGCCCGGCGAGTTCGTGGCCTTCGTGGGCCCGTCCGGCTCCGGCAAGTCCACGCTCTTTCGCCTGCTGCTGGGCTTCGAGACGCCGGAGGTGGGCTCCGTCGCGTACGACGAGCAGGACCTGGCGGGGATCGACGTGGAGGCGGTGCGGCGGCAGATGGGGGTGGTGCTGCAGAGCGGCCGGGTGATGACGGGCGACCTGTTCACCAACATCGTGGGCTCGTCCTCCGCCACGCTGGACGACGCCTGGGAGGCGGCGCGGATGTCGGGGCTGGACGAGGACATCCGCAAGATGCCGATGGGGATGCACACCATCGTGAGCGACGGCGGCGGCACGCTCAGCGGCGGGCAGCGGCAGCGGCTGATGATCGCGCGCGCCATCGTGAACCGCCCGCGCATCCTGCTGATGGACGAGGCCACCAGCGCGCTGGACAACCGCACGCAGGCCATCGTGAGCCAGAGCCTGGACGCGCTGCGCGCCACCCGCGTGGTGATCGCGCACCGGCTCTCCACCATCATGCACGCGGACCGCATCCACGTGCTGGTGTCCGGCCGCATCGTGGAGAGCGGCGGCTACGAACAGCTGATGGCGCGGGACGGCGTGTTCGCCGCGATGGCGAGGCGGCAGCTGGCGTGAGGGCGGGGAAAGAGGGAATAGGGAATCGGGAATAATAGGGAATAGGGAATAGGGAATAGGGAATAGGGAATAGGGAATAGGGGGAGGATGCGGAGGGGCGAACGCGGCTCCTCCGTTCGTCTCTGCGACCTTTGGTGTGATACCGAATCCGCAAAAGAACAGGCCTCACGCAGAGTCAGCAGAGTCAACGGAGTTTTCTCGTGCCGTTTCCTCTGCCCTCACGGTCCTCCCCATGTCAGCCGGTGGCATGGCGCGCCGGCCGACGAGGCACGAGCTGGCGTAGGCTATCGGAAACGGCAGAGGGATGGAAGCGCGGCAGGGAGCCATGAGAATTTTTTCGGGAGGATGCGGTGCGCCGGATCGTCTCCGGAGCGTACTGGAGCAAGCCGCCCGGACCCTCTGATGCGCGATCTTGAGAACCATCTGCCGCACCACAGCCGGGAAGACACACTCGCTCGCTTGAACGATCGAGGTTCTTTTCCGGATCTGGTATGAGACCACCACGAGAGCCGGTCCGAGCCAGAGAAGCAGGATTCACCCACGCAGCACCAGGGTTCTGACGATGTACATGAAGCACCGAATCCGCACGGCCCTCCTGCTGGCGCCGGTGACGGCCGCCGCGCTGGCCGCGTGCGGCGGCTCCGACGACCCGATCGCCCAGCGGATCAAGCGCGCCCAGGGGAGCGGCGAGATCGTCATCGGCGCGGCGTGGCCGTGGGAGGCGCTGGGCGACGCCATCCTGTACGGCAAGGGGATGGACCTGGCCGCGGAGGAGCTGAACGCGGGCGGCGGCGTGCTGGGCCGGCGCGTGACGCTGCTGCGCATGGACGACCAGGAATCGGTGGACCGCGGCCGCATGATCGCCCAGGAGTTCGGGCGCAACCCGGACGTGGTGGCGGTGATCGGCCACCTGCACTCGTACGTCACCGTCTCCGCGGCGCCCATCTACGACCTCTCCGGGCTGCTGCTGGTCGCCGCCACCTCCACCACGCCGGAGCTCACCCGCAAGGGGTACGGCCGCGTCTTCCGCACCGTGTTCAACGACGTGGAGGCCGGCAAGCAGATGGCGCAGTTCGCCGCCGGACGCGGCTACGAGCGGGTGGTGATCTACTACGCGCGCGACGAGTACGGCCGCGAGCTGGCCAACGCGTTCGAGGAGGAGCTGATGTCGGGAGGCGGACAGGTGGTGAACCGCGAGTCGTACGATCCCAACCTTTCCGCCAACCCGGTGGCCGCCGGGCAGACGGTGACCGCGTGGAGCAACTGGGAGTTCGACGCGGTGTTCATCGCCGGGCGGGCGGAGCAGGCGGCGCTGCTGGTCAAGGCGCTGCGCGAGCGCGGCATCGACGTTCCCGTGCTGGCCAGCGACGCGGTGGCCACCCCCCTCTTCCTGCAGCAGGGGGGCGAGGCGGTGGAGGGAACGGTGCTCGCCGCCGCCTTCCACCCCGAGGCGCCCGACCCGGAGGCGCGCCGCTTCACGGAGGCGTTCCGGAAGCGCTACGGCACGGCGCCGGACGTGGGCGCGGCGCTGGGCTACGACGCGGTGCACGTGCTTGCCCAGGCCATGCGCGAGGCGAAGAGCACGGAGCCGGACAAGGTGTCGGCCGCGATGCACGGGCTGCGCGGCTTCCGGGGCGTCACGGGCGCCTTCTCCTTCGACGAGGCCGGCAACCTGGTGGGGATGCCGATCCGGAAGATCGTGGTGCGTGGCGGCGAGTTCCACTACCTGGACGAGTCCCCCCGGGCGGGGCGGTAGCGGGATGACGCCGGCCGTCCTGGCCCCGCCCCCCGCCGCGGAGGCGCGCGACGCCGCCCGCGCGCGGGTGCTGCGCGGCTTCGGCGCGCCGGAGGCGGCGGTGGAGGAGCTGCTGGCCTACAACCGCAGCCACTTCGGCGAGCCGGGGCCGGTGGAGCTGCCGCTGCCGGACGAGCCGTGCGCGGCGGCGTGGGCCGGGTACGCGGAGCACGCCGCGGCGCGCGGCGTCCTTCCCGTCCTGCGCGAGCACCTGGTGCAGCTGCGCTTTCCCATCGCGGAGGGGATCAGCGGGACGGAGGCGTACCAGGCCGCCACCCGCCGCGGCGCCGTCCCCGAGGGGGCGGAGGGGCTGCGGCTGCAGGAGCCGGAGCGGCTCCGGCTCTTCGTCCACCCCACCCCCGCGGGCGCGGTGCCCGTGCTGGTGGTCCCCTGCCGCGCGGATTTCGAGGCGCTGGTGCGCGCGCTGACGAAGCGGAACGAGCCGGTGCCGGTCCCCGCCTCCATGGGCGCCTGCATGGTGGGGGGCTACAACAACTGGGGTCGGGTGGCGGATCTGCGCCGCCGCTGGGAGGCCGGCGAGGTGCCGGTGGAGGGCGCGGCGGACTGGTCCGCGGCGTTCGCGGTGCTGCGGGCGCGCAAGGAGCTCTACCAGGACCGCTTCATCCTGCTGAGCGACGGGCCGTACAGCGGCGTGGCGGCGGAGCGGATGGGGATGGACGCGGAGGGGTGGCGGCGCGCCTCGCTGACGATTCGCCTGGAGCACGAGTGCGCGCACTACTTCACGCGGCGCGTGCTGGGCTCCATGCGCAACAACCTGCTGGACGAGCTGCTGGCGGACTACGCCGGCATCGTGGCGGCTGCGGGGCGCTACCGCGCGGAGTGGTTCCTCCGCTTCACGGGGCTGGAGGACGCGGACGGCTGCCGCGCGGACGGGCGGCTGTGGAACTACCGCGGCGACCCGCCCCTCTGCGACGACGCCTTCGTCCTGCTGCAGCGGCTGGTGCGCGCGGCCGCGGCGCGGCTGCAGGCGGCGGACGCCGCGCTGGACCCCTCGTTCCGCACCCCGGACGGCCGCGCCCGCGTCCTGCTGGCGCTCGCCGCCCTCACCCTGGAGGAGATCGCCGCCGGGGGAGCGGAGGAGCGGATCGCCTCCCTCCTCCCTCCGCCGCCGCCCGCTGCCTGATCCATCGTGAGGAAGAATGGCCTCACACGGAGTCAACGGAATCACCAGAGGAAGTGACCCTCGACCCTGGTGACTCCGCTGATTCTGGGTGCCGGCCCTGCGGCGGGTTCAGCGCGAGGGCACGCCCCCTCCGGATTCGCATTCCTCGCCCACCTCCCCAAAGACCCCTGGGGGAGGTTGTTGACAAGGACGATCATCGAATCCGTTCTGTCTTCAGTGTACACACTCACACACTCACGCACTCACGCACTCACGCACTCACGCACTCACGCACTCCAGCCAGTAGAGCCCTGCACCTACCGAGTAGACTTCCGGGCCGAACCGCTGGGGGCGGCGGGCCGCCGCGGGGGCAAACGTCTGGTCTGGAAGCCTTGCGGCAGAAGGAGTTACGTAATGGCCGAAAATGGCATGTAGAATGCTCATGTATCATTTCGTCGCACCTTGATGGTTCCTTCTATCAGAACGGAGAACGCACCCATGGTCGACCGCGACATCCAGCCGGACTACGACGACGAGCTGGACGTGGACGAGCTGGAGGAGGTTTCCGGGGGGATCGTGGCGGGACGCGAGGACTGCAACGCCGGCTGCACCATCAACGGCAACTGCGGCTGCTGACGCGCCGCGTCCCGGCCACCCGGTCCTCGTCCTTCCCTCCCGCCACTCCTCACCCGCACGCTGGGCCGGCGCGACCCGCCGGCCAGGGGCTTCCCGCATGGCACAGCCGTCCCCGGAGATGCAGACGTCGCCGCTGGACCGGGCCCCCGCGGCGCCCGCCCTGGTGCAGCTCTCGTATGTGCGGGCGCGGCGCTGGGTCCCCTCGCGCTTCAACGCCCGCACCGTGGGCGACGACGGGCGGCTCCTGCTGTGGAACACCCTGTCCGGCGCCGTGAGCGCCTTTGGCGCGCGCAGCCGCGACGCCGTGCTCGCCCGCCTTTCGCCGCGCGGCGTGGCCGAGCCGCTGGACCGCGTGGGCACCTTCCTGAGCGAGCGCGGCTTCCTGGTCCCCGAGGGGACGCACGAGCTCAACCGCTTTCGTTACGCCTTCGCGCGCCAGCACTGGCGCAGCGACGCGCTGCAGCTGATCCTGCTGGCCAGCGAGGACTGCAACTTCCGCTGCGTGTACTGCTACGAGCGGTTCCGGCACGGCACCATGCGGCCGGAGGTGCGGCAGGGAGTGCGGCGGCTGCTGGAGGCGCGGGCCCCGCAGCTGCGCGAGCTGCAGCTCAGCTGGTTCGGCGGCGAGCCGCTCTACGGCTGGGAGGCGGTGGAGGAGCTGGCGCCGTTCGCCCGGCGGGTCGCGGACAGGCACGGCATCAGCCACCACCAGAACATGACCACCAACGCGTACCTGCTCACCGAGGAGCGGGCCACGCGGCTGCTGGAGTGGGGGTGCGACCGCTTCCAGGTGACGCTGGACGGGGTGGCGGAGGACCACGACTGCAAGCGGGTGGGGCGCGACGGCAGCCCCACCTACGCCACCATCCTGGACAACCTGCGCTCGCTGCGGGCGCGCGCGGCGGGCTTCTCCGTCGCCATCCGCGTGAACTTCGACCGGGGCAACTTTCCCCGCCTGGCCCCCTTCCTGGAGGCGCTGAGCGAGGACTTCGGCAACGACCCGCGCTTCGTGCTGCGCTTTCGCCCCGTGGGGCGGTGGGGCGGGGAGAACGACGCCGCGCTGGACACCTGCGGCCGCGACGAGCAGCGGCGGGTGGTGGAGGAGGCGCGGGCCAGCGCCGGCCGGGTGGGGCTGCGGGTGGAGGGGGGGATCCGCGAGGTGGCGCGCGCCGGGACCCAGGCGTGCTACGCCGCGCGCCCCTTCAACTTCATCGTGGGCGCCACGGGCGCGCTGATGAAGTGCACGGTGGCGCTGGACCGGCTGGAGGAGAACGTGGTGGGGCGGCTGCTGCCGGACGGGACGATGGAGCTGGACGAGGTGCGGATGAGCGCCTGGGTGGCGCCGCACTTCGAGTCCGACGCGCTGTGCCGCAGCTGCTGGGTGCTCCCCGGCTGCCAGGGGGCGGCGTGCCCGCTGACGCGGGTGGAGGAGAACCGGCGCTCGTGCGCCCCGGTCAAGGGCACCCTCAAGCGGGAGATGCGCCACACCCTGGCGCAGTCGCGGCGCCCCGAGCCGGCGGCGGCCGGGTGAGCGGGCGCGCGCACGCCCGCGGCGGGGGGCTAGCGGTCCGGCTTCAGGCGGTGGTGCCGCAGGAAGTCCATGAACTTCAGGTAGTCGTCCTGCGCCACGCCGAAGACGGCCAGGGCGCGCTTGTAGCTCCAGTTGCTGCGCCGCAGCCCCTCCTCCACCACGGAGCGCACCTCGCAGCGGTTGAGCTCGCGGTCCATGAAGGGGTCGTACACCAGCTCCCAGAAGTTCCCCCCGCCCCCGGCCATCCGCCCCACCAGCTCCGCCGCCAGGGTGGAGGGCGCCACGGAGACGAGCGACGAGACCAGCGAGCCGCCGGCGCGCGCCTCCGCCGGCAGGGCCGCGCACTCCAGCTGCTCCTCGAAGGCGGAGGGCTCGATGGTTCCGCCGATGGACAGGGAGTGGCTGGTCTCCACCACCGCGCGCAGCTCGCGGACGTTGCCGGGCCAGGCGTAGCGCGACAGCCGGTCCAGCGCGCCCTCGCTGAAGCGGCGGGCGGTGCCGGTGGCCGCGTTCAGCCGCCCCACGTAGTGGTCGGCCATCAGCCGCCAGTCGCCGCCGCGGTCGCGCAGCGGGGGGACGTGCAGCTGCATGTAGCGCAGGCGAAAGAGCAGGTCCTCGCGAAAGCGCCCCTGCGCCACCAGCGCCCGCAGGTCGCGGTTGGTGGCCGCGATCACCCGCACGTCCACGTGGCGCACCCGGGTGTCGCCCACGGGCACCAGCTCCCCCTCGCTCAGCACCCGCAGCAGCATGGCCTGCGCGGGGAGGGTCAGCTCACCCACCTCGTCCAGGAACACCACGCCGCCGTCGGCCTCGGTGAACACGCCGCGGTGGTCCTCGAAGGCGCCGGTGAAGCTGCCGCGCTTGTGGCCGAACAGCTCGCTGGCGATGAGCTGGCTTTCCGTGTACTGGGCGCAGTTGACGCTGAAGAAGGGCTTGCGCGAGCGGGAGCTGAGCAGGTACATGGCCCGGGCGAACAGCTCCTTCCCCGTCCCCGTCTCGCCGGTGATGAGCACCGGCCCGGACGCCTCGGCAAAGCGCTGCACCCGCTCCTGCAGCGCCAGCATGGAGGCGTGGTGCCCCACCAGCACCGTCTCGCGCCGCTCGCCCCAGCGCTCCAGCGACATCAGGCGAATGCGCCGCGCCAGGTCCGTTTCCTCGATGCCGCTGCCGGGGGAGCGCTGGATCATGGGATGCCGTTCCAGGGACGAGGGCGGGGAGCCGTTTTCCGCCGGTTCGCACGCGATGAAGGCGGGCGGGCCGGGGGCGGCGGGACGCGGAGCCGGACGGCGGAGCGGGCGCCGGGGAACGGTGCCCGGCCCGCCGCCGCCGCGCGGCCCGCAGCCGGAATGATCTTGTGGGACGGGCGCAGGAAGTGCCGATCCTGCTGAACCTGCTGGAGTTGCCACGTGGAGCGTCTGGTAGGATACCTCGCGCCACCGGGACTGTCAACCGTTTATCGGCGGGGACCGTGAGCCGCCCTGATCATCCGTTTGCCGACGCACCATGAGAGAGCATCCTGGAGGTGCCACGTGACCCTGACCGCCGTGCGTCCCCGCGGGGCGGGGCGCTATCCGCTGGCGGGAACGCTGGGGCTGGCCACCCGCCACGCCGCCGACGCGCTCCTTCCCCGGCCCGCGCGCGAGCGGGTGATCTGGGTGGCGGGGCGCATTCCCGCGCCGCTGACCCGGGCGGCGTACCTGGAGTGCCGCCTGCGCGAGGGTCCGGACCCGGTGGACCTGATCTTCCGGGTGGAGCGCGAGGGCGCGGAGATCCTGGCGGGGCGCAATCCGGTGATCAGCGCGGGGCACCTGCGGGGGTGCGGCCCGGCGTGGGAGAAGGTGGCGGCGCTCTGCGGGGCGTGGCTGGACGGCCGGCACCCCGGGTGGGCGCTGGTGCGCCACCTGTGGCTGGAGCTGGACCTGGACGCGCCCGCCGCCCCCGGCGCGCCGCCGGTGCCGTCCCCCTCCGTCTTCCTGGCGCTGGAGGACGACGCCACGGTGGGGATGGAGACCGTCGCGCTGCTGGACGTCCTCTGCGCGCTGCTGGAGCCGCTGGCGCCGGGGGGGATGGACGCCGACTCGCGCCGGCGGGTGCGCGGGGTGCTGGAGCGCCGCCCCCCCGGCGCCGCGGTGCCGTACGCGGGGATCATGCTTTCCCGCGCGCGGCAGGCGGTGCGCATCTACCTCTCGCGCGTCGATGCGCAGGCGGTCCCCGGGCTGCTGGACCGGGTGGGGTGGCCGGAGGACCAGGCGCGCGACGCCGCCGGGGTGCTGGCCGAGGTGGCCGCGGGAGAGACGCCGCCGCTGGGGATGCTGCACCTGGACGTGCTGGAGGGGGCGCTGCTGCCGCGGCTGGGGCTGGAGTACACGCTGGAGCGCAGGGCGCAGGTGCGCGGCGAGCTGGTGGAGCGCGCCTTCCTGGACCGGCTGGTGGAGTGCGGCCTGTGCCGGCCGGAGCGGCGCGACGCGCTGCTGGCCTGGCCGGGGTACGAGGTGCGCACGCTGCGCCACGAGCTGTGGCCCAGCTGGCTCATCCGCCGGGTGAACTGCGTCAAGCTGGTGCACGAGCCCGACCGCGAGGCGCAGGCCAAGGCGTACCTGCTGGCCTTTCACCAGCCGTACCTGCGCAACCGGCCGCAGCCGGAGGAGGGGCTGCGATAGAGGCGGGCGTCTACCGGCTAGAGCAAGAGTGCGCCCGCGGACGGGGCGCGGGCTTCCCCGGGTGCAGAATCTCCAGCGGCGGCGCGGGTTTTCGATCTTCCGGCGGGCGGCATCCGAGTTGCCCTCAGCGGCACCGGGTCACCCATGATTCATTCCCCTCGGCACAGGATGGACCGATGTCTGCTCCCGGCAAGAAGACGGACGACCTCCTGCGGGCGGTCGTCGAGCGCGCGACCGAGGACCGTGAGTTCCGCGCCCGCCTGCTGGCCGACCCCGCGTCGGCCATCCGCCACACGTTCGGCGTGATCCTTCCCTACAACTACCGCATCCGCTTCATGGAGCGGCCGGCCAACCTGGACGAGCTGGTGGTGCTGCCGCCCCTGGGGAACAGCGAGCTGGACGAGGACGAGCTGGAGCAGGTGGCGGGCGGCGGCGACACCGACGGCTGCGGAAGCTGGTAGCATGGTGCTGGAGCGCATCGGCGTCCGTGCCCCCGCTCCCGCGCCTGCCGCGGCCGCGCCGGCGGCGGCGGAGCTGGGGGACGACGAGCTGGAGCAGGTGGTCGGCGGGCTGGAGCGCATCTACGTCCCCGGCACCGTGGTGGCCGCGGACTTCTGATCCTCCGCCGGACGCCCCTCGAAGAATCCCGGCGCGGCCCGTTTCGGCCGCGCCGGCGTTGCTCGTGCCTGACCCCGAGCTTCTCTGCGCGCGCCGGGGAATCTCAACGCAGGGTACGCGGAGACAGAAAGAGAGTACGCAGAGGAAATCCGAGGACCTCTGCGTACTCTCTTTTCTCCTCCGCGTACGCTGCGTCCAGGGCTTTTCCCCGGAGGTGGGGAGCTACGCCGCGGTGGCGAGCGCGGCCTGGCCGGCGAAGCCGGCGAGGAGGGCGGCGGCCTGGTCGCGCAGGGAGGGGGCGGGGTCGTTCGCCCAGGCGCGGTGCGCGTCCCAGGCGTCGCGCCAGAAGGCGGGATCCTCCGCAGCCACCGCCTCCACCGCGCGCTGCAGCATGCGGCACAGGTAGACCTCGTCCCGGTTCAGCAGCCCCAGGCGGTTGGCCGTCATGTGCAGGTGGCTCACCCCGATCGCGTGCCGGCGGCCGTCCGGCACTCCGTCCAGCCCGGCGCGCAGGGCGCGGGCGGCCTCCGCCAGTGCCGGGCGCCCGCCGGGGCGCGCCAGCGCGGCCAGCTCGCCGCGCACCAGCGCGCAGGTGCCGGCGCGTCCCCGCTCGAACGCGGCGTCGGCCACGGGGAGGAGCTGCGCCAGCGGGGTGGCGCCGAACATCTCGCCGCCGTAGTCCGCCAGGCGCACCAGCTCGTCGGCGCTCGCCGCGTGCCCCCAGGCCTGCCGCAGCAGCAGGCGCATCTGCCCCGCCGCGCGCCGTCCCGCCGGCCCGCCCGCGTCCGCCTCCAGCGCCCGCAGCGTCTCCACCGACGAGACGGCGAACAGGTCCAGCGAATCATCGAAGCGCGCCTCCCCGCCGTAGCGGTCCACCTCGAAGTGCACCGGCCGGTCGTGGACGGTGTTGTCCTCGACCACCACGTCGTCCGCCTGGTCCGCGAACGGGTCGGAGACGATGATGCCGCGGTTGCGGCGGCGGATGCGCTCCGGGTCCTCGGGCTGGGGCGAGGGGGCGCGGGCCAGGAACGCGGCCGCGGCATGGCGCATCCGCGCCGCCGCCGCGGGGGCGTCCGCCTGGTCCACCTCCACGCGCAGGCGCAGGTGCGCCCCGCCCAGCAGGTAGCGGACGAAGAAGAAGCGGCGCGCCAGGCCGTCCGCCAGCAGCCCGGCG
>DATAAG010000719.1:0-2854 GCA_036260235.1 Longimicrobium sp. | reverse complement strand
GTGATGGAGTGATGGGGTGATGGGGTGATGGGGTGAAACGGTGTCGGCGCCGGCCGGGCGAGTCCAGGCGTGTAATTTCGGAATGAACGGAAGAGGAGCAGAGGCCTGCATCGGCGTCTCTGCTCCTTTGCTATCCGGCGTAAGTTCTTATGCCGTCAGGCCGGACCGGGCACTCGTCGCGATGTGCAGCGGCTGGGTGGGGAGGTTACCTGCGCCGCCGGTTCTTCTTGCGCGACTGCTTCGCCGTCTTGCGGCGGTTCCGCGCCTTCGCCGCAGCCTTCGTACTGCGCTGGGCCGCGCGAACGGGCGCCGGCTCGAAGTCGCGGAAGACGGGGTCCGGCCCGAGCTCGAACCGCGAACGCGGCCTGGTGCGCCTCGCGAGCAGCCCCAGCTCCACCTGCACGTCCTCCCAATCCCCAACGACGGACTCGTCCACCACACCATTCTCGAACGCCTCCTGCATCACCGGCGCCGCCTCCACCACGCCCATCTCTACCAGATCCGAGATCAGGAACGCGTTCATCGTCGCATCCTGCTCCCGCCAGAGCCGCAGCCGGTCCGTCAGCACGGCCACCACCTCGTCCCGGACCTCCGGATGCGCCGTCGCGATCTGCCGCAGCGCCGCGCCCAGGCTGCCGACCACCCACGGCTCCGGCGCGCGCGCCGCGTCCGGGAACGCATCGCGGATGGCCGGCAGCGCCACGGGGCCGATCATCCCCAGCGCCTCGGGAATCTCCTCCGGCGCCCACTCGTCCTCGGTGTCGCGCAACAGCACGCCGGCCAGCGGCTCGGCGGCGTCCGCGGCGCGAAGCTGGCCCAGCGCGCGCCACGCGTGCACCCGCGCCCAGAACGGCGTCTCGTCATCCCCTTCCCCGCAGGCCGCCCACTCCAGCTGCGGGTCCTGGATCAGCTCGATGAGCGCCGGGACGTGCTCGTCGCCCAGGCCCAGGGCGCGGTAGTCCAGCCATTCGGCGCTCAGGTCCGGCCGGCCCAGCGTCAGCAGCCGGTCCAGGGGCGGGGGATAGATGACAGGCATGTGATCCAAACGGCTGGGGACGAACTCGATGAATCGCGGATGACCAAAAGTGCCCGGAGTGACCAGAATCCGCAACCCGCTCGCATGGCCGTCACCCCGCGGAACGATCCTCATCAACGACGGAGCCCCGGCGCGGGAAACGCACCGGGGCATCGTGTCAGCGGAATGCCGTTGCAGGCTATTCCCTATTCCCTATTCCCTATTCCCTATTCCCTGCCGTTCGCGCTTGCCGCTTCGCTCGCGCCCGCGGTACAATCCCTCGACTCACCCGCAGCGCTGCACGCCACCATCCGCCGATCCTGGCCATGCCCCAGCCACCCGCGCACACCTTCCGCACCCTCGCTCGGCGCACGGCCGCCGCGCTCACGGTCATCATCGCCGCCGCGTGCGCCCCCGCCACGGGTGCCGGCGTGGCCGACGTGCCAGCCGGACCGCCGGGCGCCGAGATCCTGTGGGACCGGTACGGCGTGCCGCACATCTTCGCCAGCGACGACGTGTCGCTGTTCCGCGCCTTCGGCTGGGCGCAGGCGCGCGCCCACGCGGACCTGCTGCTGCGGCTGTACGGGCAGGCCCGCGGCCGCGCCGCCGAGTACTGGGGCGAAGGGGAGCTCCAGGCGGACCGGTGGACCCGCACCATGCGGGTGGAGGAGTGGGCGGGCGAGATGTACGCCCGCCAGACGCCGGAGATGCGCGGACTGCTGGACGCGTTCGCGGAGGGGATCACCGCCTACGCCCGGGCGCACCCGGACGCCGTCTCCGACTCGGTGGAGGCGGTGCTTCCCGTGCAGGGGATCGACGTCGCCGCCAGCTGGGTGATGACGGCGCTGCTCTTCTCCAACGCCCAGACCGCCGCCCAGCGCTTCGCCGGGGCGCGGGGCTCCAACGCGTGGGCCGTGGCCCCCTCGCGCTCCGCCAGCGGCAACGCGCTCCTCCTGGCCAACCCCCACCTGCCGTGGAGCGGCGGCTTCACCTTCTTCGAGGCGCAGATGACCGCGCCGGGGGTGAACGCGTACGGCGCCACCCTGGTGGGCGTGCCCGTGCTGGCGATCGCCTTCAACGACCACCTGGGGTGGACGCACACCGTCAACACGCAGGACATCGAGGACCTGTACCAGCTCGCCCTGGCGGACGGCGGCTACCGCTGGGACGGGGGCGTGCGCCCCTTCCGGACGGACACGCAGCGCATCCGCGTGCGCCTTGCCGGCGGCGGCTTCCGCGACGAGGTGCTGGTGCGCCGCCAGTCGGTGCACGGGCCCGTCATCGCCACGCGGGGCGACAGCGCGCTGGCGCTGCGGATGGTGGCGCGCGGGATGCCGGACCCGCTGCGGCAGTGGTGGGAGATGATGCGCGCCCGCGACCTGGCGGAGTTCGAGCGCGCGGTGGCGCGGCACCAGGTGGCCGGGTTCAACGTGGTCTACGCGGACCGCGCGGGGAACGTGCTGTACAGCTACGGCGCCGCCACCCCGCGCCGTCCGCGCGGGGACTTCGCCTTCTGGTCCGGCGTGGTGCGCGGCGACACCAGCGCGCTGCTGTGGGAGGAGGTGCACCCGTACGCGGAGATGCCCCGGGTGCTGAACCCGCCCGCGGGATGGGTGCAGAACGCCAACGACCCGCCCTGGCTGTCCACCTTCCCGGCCGCGCTCTCGCCCGACTCGTTCCCGGCGGCCTTCGCGCCCCGGGGGCTCCCCTTCCGGCCGCAGCAGTCCATCCAGCTCCTGCGCCAGGCGCCGCCGCTGTCGCTGGACGAGATGATCCGCCTGAAGCACTCCACGGAGATGGAGCTGGCGGTGCGCATCGTCCCCGAGCTGGTGGAGGCGG
>DATAAG010000718.1:0-12473 GCA_036260235.1 Longimicrobium sp. | reverse complement strand
GACGCGGAGCGCGCGCTCCGCGTCCCCGGCGTGACGGGGAATGGAACCGCGGCTCCCGGTCAGTTGCGCCAGGTCGCGCCCAGGGAAAGGGAGCGGCCGGTGCGGTAGCGCTCGCGGACGACGCCGCCCTGCGAGAGCTCGTGCTCCGCGTCCAGCAGGTTCTCCGCGTCCAGCTTGACCGACCAGCGGTCGCTCCAGCCGTGGCGCAGCGAGAAGTCCACGATGCCGCGCGGCTGCTCGTACACGTCCGGCAGCACCCCCGCGCCCGCGCTGGTGATCCTCCGCCCGAACACGTTGTACAGCACCGTGGCGCTGGTCCGCCCGCTGGAGGGCGCCCAGGCCACCCCCGCGTTCACCACGTACGGCGACTGCCCCACCATCGGCCGGTCCTCGTCCTCCCCCACCACCTTCACCCGGCTGTGCACCAGCGTGGCGTTGGTGATCACGCTGAACGACTCGCCCGCGGCGCCCAGCATCCCCAGCGACCTGCGCAGCTCCAGCTCCACCCCGTAGTTGAGCGCCGACTCCGCGTTGGCGAAGGAGACGATGCGGCTCCCCGAGGTGGGCAGGTAGATGCGCTCGATGGGGGCGTCGAAGCGCTTGGCGAACACCCCCAGGCTCACCACCTCGTCCGCGGCCGGGTACCACTCCCAGCGCGCGTCGTAGTTCTGGATGAGCGTGCGCCGCAGCCCGCCGTTGCCCCGCACCAGCTCCTCGCCGATCACGTCGCGGTAGGCGATGGCGGAGAGCTCGCGGTACTCCGGCCGCGCCAGCGTCTGCGAGGCGGAGAGCCGCAGCTTCTGCCTGTCCGTCAGCTCCACGTTCACCGCCAGCGCCGGCAGCACGTCGGTGTAGCTCGGATTGGCCACGTCCGCCTGGCCGAAGGTGGGATCCGACGTCACCGTCACCGCCGAGCGCTCCACCCGCGCCCCGCCCACCACGCGGACGCGGTCCGTCAGCCCCAGCTCCACCATCCCGTACCCCGCCGCCAGCCGGTCCTCCGCCCGGTACGACCCGCCCACGCCCAGCGGCACCACCAGGAAGTACCGGTCGTCGTCCCCCGTGAAGCGGCCGTCGAAGATCTCGCCGGGCGAAAGAGCCGTGGCGTCTTCCGGCAGCCCCAGCGCGGAGATGCTGTACGAGGTGTTGTCCGCGTCGCGGTCCGTGCGCCGCAGCATGGCGCCCAGGCTCAGGCGGTGCCGGCCGCCGGCGCCCAGCGGCAGGTGGTAGTCGGCGCCGCCCTCCCAGCTCTGCTCGTCCAGGTGGCCGAAGGTGCGCACGGCGGCCTCGTTGCTGATGGCGTACCAGCGCCGGGTGCCGCCGCTGGTGTCCAGCACCCACTCACTGCGGTCCGGCTCGGCGCGCGTCACCCCCGACGAGGTGAGCGTCCACTCCAGGCCGCCGCGGCCCAGCTGGTGCTCGCCGCGCAGCTGGTTGCTGCGCACCGAGCGCTCCACCAGCCGCAGCCGGTTGACGATCAGCTCCAGCCCGGTGATCTCGATGCTGCCGGAGTCCGCCCGCGCCTCGCTCTCCGACGAGCGGTTGTAGGTGTTGTTGAACGACAGGCGGTGGTTTTCGCCCAGCGAGGCGCTCAGGTTCAGCACCCCGCCCCACAGCACGTTCACCCGCGACACGTCGCCCGTGAAGCGGTCCGTCTCGCGCACCGCGCCGGTCTCCTGGTCCTCCAGCAGCACCTGCGCGCGGCGGTGGTCCGCCAGCGCCTCGAAGTCGCGCGAGTAGGAGAAGGACCCCACGTACCCCAGGTCACGCCCCAGGACCGCGCGCGTGCCGCCGAGCGAGATCGACGTCGACCCGTTCAGCCCGCCCGTCTGCGCCTCCGGCAGCCAGACGTTGCGGAAGGCGCCCACCATGCGGTTGTAGTCGGCGCTGGTGATGCTGCGGTCCTGGAAGTCGCCGAACGCCGCCACCTCCGCCGGCAGCCCGCGCCCCGAGCCGAAGGCCGTGTAATCCACCCGGCCCAGCGGCGGCAGCAGGAGGGTGCGGCCGGTGACGCGGGGGTTGAAGCCCAGTGAGCTGCCGAGCGAGAAGAAGGATTCCGACGGGTACTCGCGGGTGCGGATGTTCACCAGCGCGCCGCTGAAGTCGCCGGCCAGGTCCGGGCTGAAGGTCTTGGTGGTGGAGACGGTCTGCAGCAGCCCGGCCGGGAAGAGGTCCAGCGGCACCACGCGCCGCTCCGGCTCCGGGCTGGGGATGCGGGCGCCGTTCAGCGCCGCGGTGGTGTAGCGCTCGCTCAGCCCGCGCACCACCACGTAGCGCCCCTCCTGCACGGTCACGCCGCTCACGCGGCGGATGGCCTGCGCCGCGTCGCCATCCGGGCTGCGCGCGATCTGCTCCGCCCCCAGCGCGTTCACCACGCCGATGGCGGTGCGCTGCTCGTCCAGCGCCTGCGTCACGCTTCCCCGCTCCGCCTGCGCGGTCACCGTCACGCTCTCCAGCAGCAGCGTGGCGGCGGCCAGCGACACGTCCTGTGTCACCGCGCCTCCGGCGGGCACCTGCACGCCGGTGACGGCCTTGGTGCCGTAGCCCAGCGCGCTCACCGTGAGCGTCTGCGCCCCGGCGGGAACGCCGCTGAGGGTGTAGCGGCCGTCCACGCCCGCGTTGGCGGCCAGCTGCAGCCCCTGCACGGCCACGCGGGCGGCGGCCACGGGGCGTCCCGTCCCTGCATCGACCACGCGTCCGGTGATCTGTCCGGCCTGCGCGGCCAGGGGCGCGGCGGCGGCGAGCGTCAGGATGGCGGCAAAAGCAGACGCGAGAGCCCTGCGCAGCAGGCTCCCGCGTCGTGTGCCGGGACCGTTCAGTCGGTGAGGAGGTCTCACGAAAGGGGCCTCGTCTTCGGGTGAATCGTCGGATACGCGCCCGCGGCGCGGGACGGCGGTAACTTCTCCCGCCGCCGTCACGACGAAACACCTCCCCTGTCGCGGCCCCGTCACGATCGGGATACGCGTTGGTAGGGAATAGGGAATAGGGAACAGGGAACAGGGAACAGGGAACAGGGAACGGGATCGAAGGCCGCGGGATGGGAGCTAGACCGGCACGATGCCCGCGCCGGCGAACCAGAGCGCGGCCAGCGTCCAGCCCGCGACGACGTCTCCCGGATAGTGCACGCCCAGGTAGCAGCGTGAGAGGCCGACGAGCATCGCCAGGGCGAGAATCCCGAACGCCGCGGGGCCGGGAAGCACCTGCGCGACCGCCAGCGCTACGGAGAGCGACGCCGCGGCGTGGCCGGAAGGAAAGCTGAAGCGGTCGGGCGGCTGCACCAGCGCGCTCACGCCCATCGGCAGGCAGGGGCGGGCGCGCGTGACGGTGCGCTTGATCAGCTGCACGCACAGGTGCGAGCCCACCAGCGTGAACGCCGCGAGCACGCCTGCGTCCGGAACGGCGGCCAGGAGGACCAGGGTGATGGCGATCGTGACCAGGGCGTCGCCCAGGTGCGTCAGGGCGCGCATCAGCCGGTCCAGGCCGGGATGGCGGCGCGAGACGAACGCGTGCAGCATCCGCTCGTCGTGGTGGTGCAGCCGTGCCAGGATCCAGGTGCTCATCGCCTCGTCGATCGGGTGTCTCGTCGGCCGGGGACCGGCCATCGGGCGGGATGCTTCCGTCAGCGCGTCACGCCGCCGAGGGGGTGCCGCTGCCGCCGGCGGACAGGCCGATGCCGGCCAGGGCCAGCCGCGCCTGCGCGCGGTAGTGGGCGCGCACGGTCTCGGGAAGGCGCCTCCACTCCGCCTCGCTGGCGGCGGGGTGCGCCAGGGTGGACCACAGCGCCAGCGCGGCCTCTTCTTCCCTCGCGGCGCGCAGCGAATGCTCGGCGTCAGGCTGCATGCGGCCCGTCCTCCCGGTAGAGGCAACCCACGTAACGGCGGCGGTCGCGGGAAAGTTTCGCGCGCCCTGTCACGGCCATCCCGGTCATCCAGCGGGGTTCGTGTAGCAGGTCGACGACGAATCATTCCTGCGTGGAACCAGCAAAAAGAGACAGGACCACACGAAGAAACGGAGGTAACAGAGGGGATCGAGTCCTCTGTTACCTCCGTTCCTCCGTGCGAGATGGCCGTTCCGGGCCTGGCGGATCAGAACGCCAGCTGGAACATCGTCTTGAAGCTGCGCGCCGTGTCACCTTCCCGGGGGTTCCAGATCTCGTAGTTGACGGCCAGGCGGTTCAGCCCGCCGAGCCAGATGTTGACCCCCGGCGTATAGAGCGTTCCGCCGACGGCGTCGCCCAGGTTGTCGCCCTCGTAGTCCGGGTCGCCCCGGCTCACGCGCAGCAGCGGCTCCACGGCGGCGATGGCGGAGGACAGGCGGCCGGTGCGGTATCCCACCATCCCCTGCACCCCCAGGAACCTGGCCTCCGCGAAGGGATCGAAGTCGCCGTACGCCACCTCGCCGATCAGGTGCAGCCCGCCGCGGTCCGATCCCACCTCCACGTCTGCCGCCCACGCGTTCCCGTCCTCGCGCTCCACCTCCTCCACCTCGTCGTCCACCAGGATGAAGTCGCGCCGGCTCCACGACGCACCGATGCGCACCCCCCTCACCGGCGCCGCGGACAGGCGCGCCACCACCTGGCCGCTGTTCTCCTCCGGCGCGTCCGCGCGCGCCGGGCCGTTGAACCAGCCGACGGCGTAGGTCAGCCCCAGCGGCGCCCCCCGCGGCTCGCCGCGCAGCTGCAGCCCGAGGTCGCGATCGGAGTAGCCGAGCTCCGCCAGCAGGTTGTAGTGGTCGTACGCGTCGTCCACCCCGCGGATGCGCACCCCCTTCTCCATCGGCAGCAGCCGCGCGCTGCTGTAGGGGGAGATCGCGCCGAAGGGGCGGTGCGCCTGCCCGGCCCAGATCTGCAGCGCCGGGTCCAGCGTAAAGCGGACGTACACGTCCTTGAGCGTCACCCGGTCGCCGGCGAAATCCGGCTGGATGCGCCCGCTCACCACGCGCCCCAGCTGCAGGTTGGCCTCCAGCCGCACGCGGCGCAGCTCCGTCTGCGTCTCCGGCTCGTCCTCTACCGAGGTGGTGTTGAAGATGGTCTGCACCCGTCCCCCGAAGGTGATGCGGGCGGCGGAGTCCGGCGTGGCGATGACGAAGCCCTGCCCCGCGGCCGGCGCGGCCAGCGCGAGGAGCAGGGCGGATGTAACGGTGAAAATGCGAGTCGGGATCGGCTGCATCGGCAGGGTTCGCTGGGGTTCGGTCTCGGCGCTGCCGCCGCGAGGCCGCGGCGGACGCGCGAGAATACCGCGAACAAACTACCGAATCATCCTCGAGTCGTCACATCTGCGTAACAGGCAACGCATCGGTCACGGCGAATGTCACGGTGATCTGGTTCGAACCGACTGTCCTGCCTGCACTGTCATCCTGGAGGAGGCGCTCGCGTGGTCCTGCCCTGTCTGGATGCGTGTGCGCTGGCCGAAGAATCTGGTTGCCGGAGTGCAGGAGCTCCGCCCGTGTACGGGGTTTAGGCCCGTGCGCGGGCAGGCTCCCCGCGCTACGCCGGCAGATCCTTCGGTCGCGCCGCACGCGCTCGGGAAGCGCAGCCTGTAACCTGTCCCCTGTCCCCTGTAACCTCGCCGTTCCTATTCCCTCGCCTCCGGCTCCTCCGGAAGCGGCAGGGTAAAGAGGATGGTGGTGCCGCGGCCCAGCTCGCTCTGCGCCTGCACCCGCCCGCCATGCCCTTCCACCAGGTGCCTGACGATGGCCAGCCCCAGCCCCGTGCCGCCCTCCTCGCGCGACCGCGCCGCGTCGGCGCGGTAGAATCGCTCGAAGATGCGCGGCAGGTGCACGGCGGGAATGCCGGCGCCGTTGTCGCGCACGGCGACCTGCACCCACGAGCGGCCGCCGCCGTCGCCCGCGGAACCGTCGCCGAACGCGGAGGGGACGGAGGCGGCGCCCAGCTCCACCCGCCCGTCCTGCCCCACGTAGCGCAGCGAGTTGCCGAAGAGGTTGGTGAAGATCTGCCGCAGGGCGCTGGGATCCGCCAGCACGTACTCGCATTCGGGCGGCACCGCCACCTCCAGCCGCACGCCCTTCGCCTCCGCCGCGGCCTGGAAGCTGGCCCACGCCTCGCGCGCCACGTCGGGAACGGAGACGATCTCCGGCTCCACCCGCCAGCCGCCGGTCTCGATGCGCGACAGGTCCAGCAGGTCGTCGATGATGCGCTGCAGCCGGTCGGCGTTGGCCTTGACCGTCTGCGTGAACTGGGCGCGCAGGTCGGGGGGAAGGTGCGGATCGAGCAGCGTCTCCGCGAAGCCGCGGATGGCGGTGAGCGGCGTCTTGAGCTCGTGCGAGGCGTTGGCCACGAAGTCGCGCCGCACGTCTTCCAGCCGACGGAGCGCGGAGACGTCCAGGAACACCATCACCGCGCCGCCGCCGGGAAGGGGCTGCGCGGTCGCCAGCAGGTGCCGCCCGTCCTGGGTGAGCTCCGTGGGCGCGACCGGCCCGCCATCCAGCGCACGCTTCACCAGGGTGAGGAAGGGCTGCCGCCGCGTCACTTCCTGCGGGGACAGGCCGCGGGGGTCGCCGCTCAGGGAGAAGATGCGGCGGGCGGCGGGGTTGGCGCGGCGGACGCGGCCGCGCGCGTCCACCGCGATCACCGCCTCGTCCATGGTGTCGATGAGCGCCTGCATCTCCGCGCGCTCGCCCTCCAGCTGCCCCAGCCTCCGCTGCAGCTCGCCGGCCAGGGTATCGAGGGCGTCCGCCAGCTCACCCACCTCGTCGCGCTCGCGGGTGCGGGCGCGGCGGCCCAGGTCGCCGGCGGCCATGGCGCGGGCCACGTCCACCAGCTGCCGCAGCGGCCGCGTGACCGCGATGCTGAAGCCCAGCGACAGCAGCCCCGTGAGCACCATCGCCACCACGCCCACGGTGAAGATGCCGCGCTGCACCCGACGGACGGTGGCGTACACCTCGCGCAGCGGCACCGCCAGGCGGATCACCCGCCCCTGCGAGGCGGGTACGGCCATGTACAGCTCCTCGGAGCCCACGCTGGCGCTCACCCGCACCGCGCGCCCCACGCGCCCCGCCAGCGCCTCGCGCACCTCCGGACGGTTACCATGGTTCTCCAGCCGCGCCAGCCCCTCGTCCGGCACCTCCGAGTCGCCGATCACGCGCCCGTCGGGGTCGATGAGCGTCACCCGCCGGTCCGCGATCCCGCCGAGCCAGTCGGTGAGGGAGTCGGGAGGCGCGGTGCGATGGCTCTCGTAAAGCGAGCGGGCGAGCAGCAGCTCGCGCCGCAGGTCTGCCGCCTGCCGATCGATCATGTGCCGCCGCAGCACGTCCCCCACCCCCAGCGTGATCGCCACCACCATGGCGGTGATGACGGCCAGGTAGGTGAGGAAGAGCTTCTGGTCGGCGCGGAGGTGCATGGGATGAAGTGCGTGAGTGCGTGAGTGCGTGAGTGCGTGAGTGCGTTAGTGCGTTAGTGGCGCACCTTAACGTCAGCCCCGCCACCGCGGGAGCGGCTAAAGCCGCCGCTACAACAGCGGAAAGCCCCGCAAACTACGCGGGGCTTCAACGGTAAAACAACGGGGATCGGCGGCCAGCCCGGGGTTTATCCCCTCTCCCACGCCGTTTGTGGGAGAGGGTGCGGCTCTCAGGCCGCGGGTGAGGGCCCCCGCCGTAGAGCCCGCCCATCTGCACGCACTCACGCACTCACACACTCACGCACTAACGCACTTATCTCGGAGCTTCCGTCCGGAACCGGTACCCGAACCCGCGCACCGTCTCGATCCAGTCCGCATGCTCGCCCAGCTTGCCGCGCAGCCGCTGCACGTGCATGTCCACCGTGCGCGTGGCGATGTTCGCCGTCACCTCCCACACCGCCTCCAGCAGCTGCCGCCGGCTCTGCACGCGGCCCCGGCGCTCCATCAGCGTCATCAGCAGGCGGTACTCCGTTGGCGTCAGGTCCAGCTCGCGGCCGTCCACCTGCGCACGGGCCGCCTCCGCATCCACCGAAAACGGCCCCACCCGCAGCACCTTTCCGCCCTTCCCCGCCGGCGGCGCCTGCTGCACCCGCCGCAGCACCGCCCCCACGCGCAGGATGAGCTCCTGCGGGCTGAACGGCTTGCTCACGTAGTCGTCCGCCCCCAGCCGCAGCCCGGCGATGCGGTCCTGCTCCTCCTTGCGCGCCGTCAGCAGGATCACGGGAATCTCCTGCGTCTCCGGGCGGCGGCGCAGCTCCTCCAGCACCGCCAGTCCCGACATCCCCGGGAGCATCAGGTCCAGCACGATCAGGTCCGGCCGCTCGATCTCCGCCGCGCGGATGGCCTCGGGGCCGCTGGAGGCGGTGCGGACGCGGTACGACTCGCGGGCAAGGTGGTAGGCGACCAGCGCGGAGATGTCCGGCTCGTCGTCCACCACCAGGATGTGGGCGCTCATTCGGCTCGTGGTCGCGGGCGGCACTCTCTCGGCGGCACCGATCGGCCCGGTGAAGACGCCGGAAGAATGCGGGTGCGCGGAAGCGCTCGGCAAGGTTCCATCTCCCTGGTGTGTCGGTTTCCCGAATGGTGCTGCTGATGGTACCCGGCGGCTGTAACGCGCGGGTAACGGATGCGGAACCAGCGTGCGACGATGTTCCGCCGTTCGATCGCGTTCCGGCGGTCTCAGCGCGAGGGGCGGCGCCCCTCCGGGCTCGCATGACTCGCCCACCTCCCCCAAAAACCCCTGGGGGAGGTTGACCAGACCGACAGATCCAGGTGGCTCGACCGGCATCTCACGGCGTCCGCGGGGGGGCCCTCCCCTGGGGGAGGTTGAGCTTGAATCCGTGCGGTGAATGCCTGCCGTTCTCCCTCCCCCACGCAGTTTGTGGGGGAGGGCCGGGGAGGGGAGCGCCCGCGGCCGCGCCGGACTCGCCTTCCGGTCACGAGGCTGCGGCAACCACCCCTCCCCCGGGGTTGGGGGAGGGGTCGCCCGCCGTCGCGAGGAACGAGCGAAAGGCCGGGCGGGGGAGAGGGCCTCCCGCGCAGCGGGCATGGGGTAGAACCCACCCTGCCGCGGGGCCCACCGACCCGCCCCGATCCGTCCCGCACCCGTCGTGAACGCCGAAGCCCCCGCCCGGCCGGTTCGCCGATCGGGGGGTCAACTACCTGGCACCATGACGTTCACACCCCCTCCCGCACAGGTTGCGGGAGGGGGTGGACGAGCCCGAGCAAGGCCGGGGCGGGCTCCATCGGGGTGAGGGCCCTACCCCACCATCCGCTGCGCCGGCCAGGGCTCCTCGTCCTCCTCGTCCGCGGCGTGCGTGCCCTCGTGGTGCTCTTCCGCCTCGTGGGTTCCTTCCGGCCCGGGGTCCGCACCCGCGTCGGCGTGGGCCGCGGGGAGTGCGTCGGGGGCATCCGTCTCCGCGCGGGCGGGGAGCGCGCCGGCGGCCCGCTCGTCACCCGCCTCGCCGTGCGCATCATCCCCCGTCTGCGCACCGGGGGCGTCCGGGGCGGCAGCATCGGCCGGACGGGCGTGCGGAGTAACGGGCGGGAGCAGGGGCTCGTCCGCCGCGGTCGGGAAGGGGAGGCTCTCCGAGGCGGAGAGGGTGCGCACGTCCAGCTTGGGCGGCAGCGACAGGCGGAAGGTGCTCCCCTCGCCCACCGCGCTCTCCACCGTCAGCGATCCCCCCAGCAGCACCGCCAGCCGGCGCGAGATCGGCAGCCCCAGCCCCGTCCCCATCTGCTGGTCCGGGTGCGCCAGCTGCACGAACTCGTCGAAGATGCGCTCCAGGTTCTCCGGCTCGATCCCCCGCCCCCGGTCGCAGACGTCCACCTCCACCCCGCCCTCCTCCGTGGGGCGGGTGCGCACCGTGATGGGCTTGCCCTCGCCGAACTTGATGGCGTTGGAGAGCAGGTTCAGCACGATCTGCCGCACCCGGCGGGGGTCGGTGGTCACCGTCACCTCCCCCTCCGCCTCCAGCGTGAGCTCCGTCCCGTGCTCGTCGGCCAGGGGGCGAACCGTCACGAACAGGTCCTGCACCACGTCGGGGAAGGTGGCGCTCTGCACCTCCAGGTCGATCTTCCCCGCCTCGATCTTGGACAGGTCCAGGATGTCGTTCACCAGCTCCAGCAGGTGCTTGGCGGCCTGGTTGGCCCGCTCGATCCCCCGCACCTGCTGCTCGTTCAGCGGGCCGTAGATGTTGTCCAGGAGGAGCGCGCTGTACCCCAGGATGGCGTTGATGGGAGTGCGCAGCTCGTGGCTCATGGAGGCGTAGAAGCGGCTGCGCGAGGCCATGGCGTTCTCCAGCTCCCGCTGCCGCGCCTGCAGCTGCGCGTTCACCGACTGCAGCTCGCGCGAGGTGCGCTCCAGGTGCTCCACCGCGTTGCGCAGCTCCTCTTCCTGCCGCTTGCGCTCCGATACGTCGCGCCCGATGACGGTGTACACGCGCTCGCTGTCCAGCTGCAGGCACGAGACGGAGGCCTCCAGCGGAAAGGTCTCGCCGTTCGCCCGCAGCCCGGTGAGCGCGTGCTCGCGCGGCGGGATGTCGGGCTCGCCGGCGCCCTTTCCCGACGCGACCGAGACCGCCCGCTGCGCCGCCGCGGTGCACATCTCCTCCAGCGCCTGTCCCCGGAACTCCGGCGCCAGCAGCTCGTCCATGGGCCGCCCCACCGCCTCCCACTCCGGCACCCCGAAGGTGCGCTCCGCCGCCGCGTTGAAGAGCTGGATGCGCCGGTCGTCGCCAAAGGTGATGATTGCCTCCAGCGCCGAGCCCACGATCTCCGCCGTGCGGGCCTCGCTCTCGGAGAGCTGCGCGCGGTGCTGCAGCTCCAGCGCGCGCACCTCGCTCTCGCGCAGCCGGGCCTCCTGCTCCTTGAGCTGCTCCGTCTTGAGGTAAAGGTCCACGAAGACCGCCACCTTGCTGCGCAGCACGTCGGGGTTGAAGGGCTTGAACATGTAGTCCACCGCCCCCACCTCGTACCCCGCGTACACGAACTGCTCGTCCTTGCTGATGGCGGTGAGGAAGATGATGGGGGTAAGGCTGCTGCGCTCGCGGCTCTTGATGAGCTGCGCCGTCTCGAAGCCGTTCATCCCCGGCATCTGCACGTCCAGCAGGATGACGGCGAAGTCGTGCAGCAGCACCTGGCGCAGCGCCTCCTCGCCGGAGTTGGCGCGCACCAGCTCGTGGCCCAGCGGCTCCAGGATGGCTTCCAGCGCCATCAGGTTCTCGGGCCGGTCGTCCACCATCAGGATGCGGGCCCGGCGCGGTCCGACCTCCGCCGGCGTCATGCGGGCACCGCCCTGCAGCCGGGCACGCGGCGGCCGCGGATGGCCGCCAGGTGCGCACCGATCTCTTCCAGCGGCAGCACGCAGGCGTCGGGGACCGCCTTCAGGGCGGAGCGCGGCATCACCCGCACCTCCGCCGTCTCCGGGTCCTGCACCACCGCGTGCCCCCCCGCGTCGGCAATGCGGCGCAGCCCGCGCGACCCGTCGGCGTTGGCGCCCGTCAGGACGACGCCGATGACGTCCATCCCGTACACGTCGGCGGCGGACTCGAACGTGACGTCGATGGAGGGACGGCTGTAGCGCACCGGCTCGTCGGTGGTGAGCGAAAAGAAGCCGTCGTCCAGCAGCAGGTGGTAGTCGGGCGGGCCCACCCACACGCCCGGGACGATCTCCTGCTTGTCGTTCACCTCCGCCACGGGAAGGCCGGAGCACTCCTGCAGCAGCTCGCAGAGCAGCTCCGACTCCTTGGCGCGGTGCTGCACGATCACCACCGGCAGCTCGAAGTCCGCCGGGAGCGCGGCCACGATGGTGCGCAGCGCGTGCAGCCCCCCGGCGGAGGCGCCCACCACCACCAGCCGGTAGCCGGGGGCCACGTGGTCGGCGCTCACGCCAGCCTCCGGAAGATCTTCTCGCGGGCGTCCAGCACCTCGTACTTGTCCTCGAAGTCGGTGAAGCGCAGCGTCTCCTTGCTTCCCAGCGCCAGGATCCCGAAGCGGCCCAGGCTGTCGTAGAACAGGCGGTGCACCCGGTTCTGCAGCTTGCGGTCGAAGTAGATCATCACGTTGCGGCACACGATCACGTTGAACTCGGCGAACGAGCCGTCGGTGACCAGGTTGTGCTGCGAGAACACGACGTTGCGCGTGAGCGACGTGTTGAACAGCGCGCCGTCGTACATGGCCGTGTAGTACTCGCTGAACGACCGCGTGCCCCCGGCGCGCAGGTAGTTCTGCGTGTACTCCTGCATCTTGTCCAGCGGAAAGATGCCGGCCCGGGCGCGCTGGAGCACCACCTCGTTGATGTCGGTGGCGTAGATGCGCGCCCGCTCGTACAGTCCCTCCTCCTCCAGCAGGATGGCCATGGAGTACACCTCCTCGCCGGTGGAGCACCCGGCGTGCCATATCCGGATGAAGGGATAGGTGCGCAGCAGCGGCACCACCTTCTCCCGGAACGCGGCGTAGAAGCCGGGGTCCCGGTACATGGCGGTGACGTTGATGGAGAGGTCCAGCAGCAGCTTCTCCATCGTGGACGGGTCGTGCAGCACCCGGTCCTGCAGCTGG
>DATAAG010000717.1:0-3618 GCA_036260235.1 Longimicrobium sp. | reverse complement strand
CTGCAGCCGATTGTTAGGCGCCAGAAGGCTAGCCCCAACACTGAACCAGAACAACGCGCCGCAGGCGGTGGCGCCGCTGGGCTGCGGAGCTGGTGCGCACCGGCGTGGCGCGCCCGGGGCTCGGCCGTTCAGCGGCTCGCGCGGGACAGCCGCGCCGCACGCACGCTCGCCGTAGCGCGCCGCGATCTGGTGCGCGGCGGTGATCCACGCCACGGATGCCTCGGCCAGGAATTCCTCGCACGGAAGTCTGTCGCCGCGCCGAGTGCGCCGCACCGGAACCTGTGCCGGCGGCGCCTAACGACGCAAGGGTCAGGGGTGCGGGGCCGACGCGCAGGACTTTCGTGCGGCTGAAAACATGCCCGGCCCCGCATCCCCTGCAGCCGATTGTTAGGCGCCGGACAGCCAGCCCCTGCACTGCACCAGAACAACGCGCCGCAGGTGGTGGCGCCGGCGGGCCGCGGAACTGGTGCGCACCGGCGTGGCGCGCCCCGATTTCGGTTGTTTGGCGGCTCGCGCGAGACAGCCGCGCCACACGGCCGCCCGCCGAAGCGCGCCGTGACCTGGTGCGCGGCGGTGAACAGCAGCACGGACCCTCCGGTCGGGAATCTCGCGCACAACAGCCTGTCGCCGCGCCGAGTGCGCCACACCGAAGCCTGTCCCGGCGGCGCCTAACGCCCCAAGGGTCAGTGGTGCGGGGCCGCCGCGCAAGACTTTGATCGCAACGAAAGCATGCTAGGCCCCGCATCCACTGCAGCCGATTGTTAGGCGCCGGCCAGCCAGCCCCAGCACTGCACCCGAACAAGGAACCGGTGGTGGTGGCGCCGCCGGGCCGCGGAACTGGTGCGCACCGGCGTGGCGCGCCCGGAGCTCGGTCTTTTCAGCGGCTCGCACGAAACAGCCGCGCCGCACGTGTGCCCGCCGAAGCGCGTCGCGGCCTGGTGCGCGGCGGTGACTCACGCCACGGATGTCTCGGCCGCGAGCTTTCCGCATGACAGCCTGTCGCCGCGCCGCGTGCGCCGCACTGAGGCTTGTTCCGGCGGCGCCTAACGACGCAAGGGTCAGTGGTGCGGGGCCAGTGCAGAAGCCTTCCCTTCCCCAAAAGCATGCCCGGCCCCGCATCCACTGCAGCCGATTGTTAGGCGCCAGAAGGCTAGCCCCAACACTGAACCAGAACAACGCGCCGCAGGCGGTGGCGCCGCTGGGCTGCGGAGCTGGTGCGCACCGGCGTGGCGCGCCCGGAACTCGGCCGTTTCAGCGGCTCGCGCGGACAGCCGCGCCGCACGTGCGCTCGCCGAAGCACGTCGCCACCTGGCGCGCGGCGGTGATCCACACCACGGATGCGTCGGTCGCGAATCTTCTCGCACGACAGCCTGTCGCCGCGCCGAGTGCGCCGAGTGCGCCGAGTGCGCCGAGTGCGCCGCGCCGGAGCCTGTCCCGGCGGCGCCTAACTGGTTGTTCACTGGACAGAATTCCGCCCAACGCGCTGACCTGATTCGCCCGGAACTGGCTGCTGGAGCATGCGTTGCGTCGCGGAGCGCGCCACGCGCATGGCCGAATCCGCCCGCATCCAGATAATACGCCGCCGACCGCGCGTCAAGCGACAGTAAATCACGTGCCTTCAACACACTCTCGTTCGCCCCTGGACGCGTTACGCAGAACTGTGCCCAGGGTGGCGGGATAGCGCTCTCATGGCGCTGGTTATCGCGAATAACGTGTGCGGGACGCCATCAGCCGCCACCCAGGTGGCGGGCGGGACAGAGGGGCTGACGATTGCGATCAACGGTGCGGCGGCGCAGCCCATCCTCCGGGTGGAGGGTCTCACCTTTCGTCAGGGGGGCGTCCTTCTGATCTTGCGGCGGCCGAACGGAGGCGGTCCAGTCACCGAGCTGCGGTACGACACGGGTACGGCGCGCTCGATCCTCGCGCGCTCGTAGCGGCCGACGCGCCGAGGCGGCGCCGCGATCCGCCGTTCGGCCGTCCCGATCCGCCGTTGGGCGAAATGGCGTTGTCCAGACTCCGCGCGGCATCCCAGGTTTGGGGAACAACACGTCATCCGCCCCCCTGAATCCTGCCCGGGATCGATGCTGAACCTGCACGACGTCAGCCACGTCTACGCCGACGGGACGCGCGCCCTGGACCACGTGACCCTGTCCATCCCGCGCGGCATGTACGGCCTGCTGGGCCCCAACGGCGCCGGGAAGTCCACCCTGATGCGCACGATCGCGACGCTGCAGACGCCGACGGAGGGGACCATCCGCTTCGGCGAGATCGACGTGATCGCCGAGCCGGAGAAGCTGCGGCGCACGCTGGGCTACCTCCCCCAGGACTTCGGCGTGTACCCGCGCGTTTCCGCGTACGAGATGCTCGACCACATGGCCGTGCTGAAAGGCGTCGCGTCCGCGTCCGATCGCCGGACCACCGTCGAGACCCTGCTGCAGCAGGTGAACCTGTGGAGCGTGCGCAAGAAGAGCCTGGCCGGCTTTTCCGGCGGCATGCGGCAGCGCTTCGGCATCGCGCAGGCGCTGATCGGCAACCCGGAGCTGATCATCGTCGACGAGCCCACCGCCGGGCTCGATCCCGAGGAGCGGAACCGCTTTCTGAACCTGCTGGCCGAGATCGGGGAGAGCGTGGTGGTGATCCTCTCCACCCACATCGTGGAGGACGTGTCGGACCTGTGCCCGCGCATGGCGGTGCTGGCGGACGGGCGGGTCCAGCTGGAGGGATCGCCGCAGGAGCTCATCCACTCCACCCGCGGCAGGATCTGGATGAAGGCCGTAGCTCGCGGCGAGCTGGCCGCCCATCGCGAGCGGTACGAGGTCCTCTCCACCCGCCTCTTCGCCGGACGCACCATCGTCCACGTGCTCGCCGACCAGGACCCGGGCGACGGCTTCACCCCGGTCGACGCCGGCCTGCAGGACGTCTACTTCTCCACGCTCGCGCAGTCGCGCCGCGCGGCCTGAGAGGAACGATGCTCACCGCCATCGCCCGCTTCGAAATCCGCTACCTGCTCCGGAACCCGCTGGTGTGGCTGACGGCCGCGGCCACCTGCGCGCTGTTCTTCGTCTCGACGGCAGTGAGCTTCGGGCTCGCCGCCGAGGGCGGGGTCCTGGAGAACGCGGCCCTCGCGACGCTGCAGAAGTACCTGATGGTCTCGGTCGTCTTCATGTTCGTGACGACGTCGTTCGTCGCCAACGCCGTCATCCGCGACGACGAGACCGGCTTTGGCCCCATCATGCGCTCCACGAGGATCAGCAGGTTCGAGTACCTGGTCGGCCGCTTTCTGGGCGCGTTCGCGATCGCAGCGCTCTGCCTGCTGCTGGTGCCGCTGGGCATCTGGCTGGGATCGCTGATGCCCGGCGCCGATCCCGCCGCCCTGGGACCGTACCGGCTGGCCGCCAGCGCAAAGAAGACGGCGGAATGGACGAAGAGGTTGGGTAGCGCGACCAGGAAGTAGCCGTAGAGGTGGTCGGCGAGGCGGTTGGGTCCAAGCTGGGCCGGATCCGCCCAGGGCATCAGCGATCCGAGCACCATCCCCAGCGGCACCAGCAGCAGGCAGAGCGCCGCGACGGCGAACGCGCCAGCGAAGCGCCCGATCAGGTAGTCGAACCTGGTGATGCG
>DATAAG010000716.1:0-2626 GCA_036260235.1 Longimicrobium sp. | reverse complement strand
CGCCGACGCCGATCTGCCCCCGCTTCTCGGGGAGGCCCAGGCTGTCGGCGAGCACCTGGTCGATGCAGGTGAAGGTGGCGCCGGTGTCCAGGATGAAGTCGAATGGCCCCCGGCCGTTCACGTGCACGGGCACCACCAGCGCGGCGCCGCCCGGCCCCTCCAGCGAGAAGCCGATCTCGCCCGCCGCGCTGTCCGGCGGCGCCTCCACCCGCTCCGGCCGCCCCGAGCCCACCAGGCACCCCGCCAGCAGCGCCGCCGCGGCGAGCGGCGCGAGACAACGCGCGGGAAAGCGCACAGTCCACCTCCGGGGCCGACGAGAGCGAAGCCGATCCTGCGCGCATCGGCGCAAGTCGCGGACCCCGCCGCGTTCCGGAACGAAAGGAGAGCCGGCCCCGGAGCTTCGGGACCGGCTCTCCTGTCCGCGTGAGACTCGGCTGTGCGTCAGCTCTGCTGGTGCGCGCGGCCGGACTGCACCAGGCGCTGGCGGCTGGTGTTGCCGGGGACGGCGATGTGCGTGGCCGGGTCGTACTCCTTGCCCACGGCCGGGCTCCCCTGCGGCACCCAGATCTGAGTGACCGTGTAGCTGTACCCCTGCGGGATGTAGCGCACGTAGTACCCGTCCGGGTGCAGCGACCACCGGCCGGAGGGCACCTCGCGGCTGCCGGGGCCCATCCCCACCGCTCCCGCCAGCACCGCCACCCGCTCCATCTCGGCGAAGCTGGCGGTGGGGTCGGTCACCAGGCGGCGCAGCTGGTTCTCCGCCTCCACGATCTGGCGCAGCGGGCCGGGCACGCGGTTCATCAGCGCCCCCATCTCGTCGCCGGGGATCAGGTCCAGCGCGCTGCGGTTGAGCGCCGTGAGCTGCTGCGGGGTGAGCAGCCGGGCGGCCGTCGCCTTGTGCTGCGTCGACAGGTCCTCGAACTTGGCCCGGGCGATGATGGCCCACAGCAGCGTCTGGATCTCGCTCTGCGCGATCTCCGGATGGTTCACCGAGTTGCGCAGGATGGTGGTCACCGCGTCCTCGGCGGGGCCGGCGGTGGGGGCGAACAGGTAGCCGTCGCCGCCGCCGGGGCCGTGCGTTCCGGCCTTGAGGCAGTAGCTCTGGGTGTGCATCTCCCAGTAGCCGGGCTGCAGCACGAACCCGCCGTTGGGCGTGCGCTGCAGCTCCAGCATGGACCGCTTGGCCTCGCGCGGCGTGAAGTTGTCCAGCGAGTCCACCGCCCAGCGCGCGTGCTCCAGGCTGGTGGTGATCGGGTGGTTGCCCCCGATGAGCTGGTCGATGCTCACGCGCCCGCCGGTCACCCGGTTCACGGCGCCGCGCAGGCGGCCGCCGATCTGGGCGCTGGCGGTGTCCGCCACGGCGGCGCCGAACACCAGCGCCAGGGCGGAGAGCGTGCCGAGCCTGCGGATCGAGATTGCGTTCATGCGGTGGGTGTCCTGCAGATGGTGAACGCGGCCGCGGGAGGGATCGTGCGGCGCAGCATCAGTTTACGCACGATCGCCCGTTTGCGCCAGTGCATCGGCCCGCTGCACTGGAGCGGCGTGATACGGCGTCCGTCCCCGGCGGGTTTCGAACCACGCGCCCACACCGCTCCGCGCCTCGTTCTCAGGCTCAGGACGGCTGCATCGGCGCCAGCCGGATGACGTAGAACGTGGCCCCCTGCGGGTCGCGCAGCATGGCGAAGCGCCCGACGCCGGGGATGTCGTGCGGCGGCATCAGCGTGGCCCCGCCCAGCTCCTCCGAGCGGCGGACGGAGGCATCCGTGTCCTCCACCGCGAAGTACGGCGCCCAGTGCGGGGGAAACGGCATGTCTGCGGACATCGAGTAGATGCCCCCCGCCGGCGCCGCGCCGTTCATCATCATCGTGTACGGCTGCGTGCTCTGCGGCATGGGCACCGGAGTCCAGCCGAAGAGGGCGGAGTAGAACCGGACCGCCCGGTCCATGTCCCTGGTGGCCAGCTCGTTCCAGCAGAGCGAGCCGGGATCGTCCTTGATCCCCGCGCCGATGTGCCGCTTCGGCTCCCAGAGCGCGAACAGGGCGCCGTCCGGGTCGCCGACCAGCGCCATCCGCCCCACGTCCATCACGTCGAACGCGTCCGCCATGATGGTGGCGCCCAGCTCGCGCGCCTTCGCGGCGGCCGCGTCCGCGCTCTCCACCGTCACGTACGACAGCCAGGCGGAGGGCATCCCCTGCGACTTCTGCATGGGATCCATGGTGTACACGGCCGCCGCGTCGCGCCCGTCCTTGCGCAGAATGACGTAGACGTCGTTCTCGCCGGGGCCGAACGGCATGCGGTCCGCCGTCCAGCCGAACATCCGCGTGTAGTACCGCTCCGCCGCGTCCAGGTCGTGGGCGGCCAGGTCGATCCACGAGAACGTGCCGGGCTTGTGCGAGGTCATCACGGGCATCGGGCCTCTGCGGGCTGGAGGAAGTGCACGAAGTGCGCATTCCGGTGACCAAACATAAACCGAAACACACGGCGCGTCCAGATTCTTCTCCGGCGCGCCGCTACCCGTCACCCCACTGTCCCGTCACTCCATCACTCCATCACCCCATCACCCCGTCACCCCGTCACCCCGTCACCCCATCACCCCATCACCCCATCACCCCATCACCCCATCACT
>DATAAG010000715.1:0-18228 GCA_036260235.1 Longimicrobium sp. | reverse complement strand
CTCCCAGCCCAGCGATTGAATTGAAATCGCCGCAACGACTACACCCTGTCCGACTTCGCGGAAACGAACGGGCGAGAGCGAGCGGCGGCGGCCACCAGACCGGGGACAGTGGAATGACACCCTTTTGCCGTTTCGCAGGTGAAGCCCCGTTCGGCGAGCGCCAGCGAGTCGAGACGGGGCTTATGGCCGTTCCAGCCGCGGGCTTTAGCCCGCGGTGCGGGTTTACCCGATCAGCCCTCCGCGGGCCCCTGGGGAGCAGGATCTTTCGTCTGGTGCCTGACGCCCTGTTCATCGATCCGCAGCACCCAGCGGGAGCCGCGGCACTGCAGCCAGTCCGGCGACGGCTCGACGATCCCGGCCGCGACCAGGTCGGCGGGGTTCCCGTCGTCGTCGCAGTCCGGCTCGAAGGCGGTGGCCCGCATCCCGGCGTGGAGCCGGACCCCGCCGCCGGCTTCGTCGCGGCAGGTCTCCCCGTGCGAAAGGCAGAGGAGGTCGCCGAAGAGTCCGTTGAAATCCGCCTGCAGCCGCGGCGCATCCATCGTCACACCACCAGCAGCTCGTCCTTGCCGCGCCGCAGGTCGCCGTCGTCGGACGATTGCTCCGGCTCCGGCGCGTCGGCCAGGAGCGGGCCGGCGTCGTCGCGGTCGAAGTCGCGGAACTGGCGGGCGTACAGGCGGGCGTACAGGCCGCCGGCCGCCATCAGCTCGGCGTGGGTGCCGGTCTCCACGATCTTGCCGTTGTCCAGCACCAGCAGCCGGTCCGCGCGCCGCACCGTCGACAGGCGGTGGGCGATGATGAGCGTGGTCCGGTTGGCCAGCAGGTGGTTCAGCGCGTCCTCGATGAGCGCCTCGCTCTCCGCGTCCAGGCTGCTGGTGGCCTCGTCCAGCACCAGCACGGCGGGGTCCTTGAGGATGGCGCGCGCCAGGGCCACGCGCTGCCGCTGTCCGCCGGAGAGCTTGATCCCCCGCTCCCCCACGCGCGTGGCGTAGCCGTCCGGCAGCAGCTGGATGAACTCGTGCGCGTGCGCCGCCCGCGCCGCCGCGATCACCTCCTCGTCCGAGGCGCCGGGCCGGCCGTACGAGATGTTCTCGCGCACGGTGCCGCTGAAGAGCAGCGTCTCCTGCGGCACCAGGCCGATGGCCTCGCGCAGGTCCGCCAGCCGCAGGTCGCGCACGTCGATGCCGTCCAGCGACACGCGCCCGCGCTGCACGTCCCAGAAGCGCGGGATGAGCGCCGCGATGGTCGTCTTCCCCGCACCGGAGGGGCCGACGAGCGCCACCGTCTCGCCGGGGTTGATGCGGAAGGAGATGCCGCGCAGCGTCCAGTCCACCGGCATCTCCGGCCTGGGCGACTCCTCCACCTTCCCCTCCCACCACTGCCGCGGGAACTCCAGCTTCGGCAGCTCGTCCGGCACCTCGTAGCGGAACCAGACCTCATCGAACGCCACCTCGCCGCGCACGGGGCGGGGGAGGGGTGCGGGTGCGTCGGGGTCGCGCAGCCGCGGATTGCTGCGCAGGAGCTCGAACACGCGCCCCGCCGCGCCGATCGCCTCCTGGTACGCGCTCCACAGCCCGCCCAGCGAGGCCACGGCACTGGCGGCCATGCCGCTGTACAGGATGAACGACACCAGCGTACCGGCGGTCAGCTCCCCCGCCACGACCATCCGCCCGCCCACCCACAGCACCAGCACGGATGCGCTCAGGCTCACGAACCCGATGACGCTGAAGAAGATGCCGCGGGTGACCGCGCGGCGCAGCGCCACCGCCACCGACTGGTTGATGCGCTCGCCGTAGCGTCCGCGCTCGTACGGCTCGCCCACGAAGCTCTGCACCACGCGGATCTGCGTGAACGCCTCTTCGGCGATGGCGCTGGCCTCGGCCACCTGGTCCGCCACCCCCTGCGACGCCTTGCGCAGCCGGTGTCCGAAGAAGAACGCGGAGCCCACCACCAGCGGCACCACCACCAGCGTGATGAGCGTCAGGCGCACGTCGGTGACGGTGAGCATCACCAGCGAGCCCACCAGCATCAGCACCTGCCGGCACAGCTCCGTGGCGTGCATGGTCAGCACGCCCTGCAGCATGCTGACGTCGGTGCCCAGGCGGCTGGTGAGCTCGCCGGTGCGGCGGTCGGCGAAGAAGGCGGGGGGCAGGCTGAGCAGGCGCCCGAACAGGTCCATGCGCAGCTGCGCGATGATGCGCTCGCCGCTCAGGCTCAGCAGGTACGCCTGCAGGAAGTTCATCACCGCCTGGGCGGCGAACAGCGCCAGCAGGAAGAGCGCGGTGCTGTTCAGCCGGGCCATGCTGCGGTCCAGGAACGCCGAGTCCATCAGCTGGCCCACCACGCGCGGGAACACCAGCCCCGCGGCGCTGCTCCCCAGCAGCATGAGCGTCGCGAGGACGAGCTTGCCGCGGTGCGGCTTGAGGCGCGGCAGCAGCTGGCGCAGCTCGCCGCCCTTCAGCGTCTGCAGAAAGGGCGGCTTCTTCGGCGCCTCGGCGGCGGGCACCGTGTCGGAAGATCCGGGACGATCCGCGGGCGCCGGTGCCGGCGCGGGATCGGTGGATTGCGCGTGCGAAGTCATCGTGGGGTAAATCTAACCGCGGGGTGGGGCGGGCACCAAGCTGGGGCGGGAAAGGGGGAGGGTGATCGTGAGGGATGATCTCGCGCCACGTGGCGAGCCCTGGCCTGAGCGGGTACACCCGCCGCAACAACCGCGGAAAGCCTCACCTCCGAACGGCGAACGGCGCCGTTCGGAGGTGAGGCTTCAACTGCGTCTATGTCAGGTGGAGGCCGGCGGGTGATGTTTGTCGTTGAAGCCCCGCGCAGTTTGCGGGGCTTTCCGGGGTTGTTGCGGCGGCTTCAGCCGCTCAGCGGGCGCGGGACTCACTCACCCTTCCGCCGGCACCGGCGCATCCGCGTCCCCCAGCGGGATCTCGGCGCGGACGCGGGTGCCGGTGCCGGGGGCGCTCTGCACGTCGACGCGGCCGCCCAGGTACGCGGCGCGCTCGCCCATCCCGAACAGCCCCAGGCCCCGCCCCGCCGCGCGCACGGCGCCCACGTCGAAGCCGTGGCCGTCGTCCTCCACCGTCACCACCAGCCGGTCCGGCTCGCGCCCCACGCGCACCGCCGCGCGGGTGGCGCCGGAGTGGCGGACCACGTTGGACATCGCCTCCTGCACGATGCGGTAGACGGCCAGCGACGCCTCCGGCGGAAGCTCGCCGCCCGCGGCGGCGTCGGCGTCCAGGGTGAGGTCGATCTCGGTGATCTCGCGGATGGAGCGGACGTGCGACTCGATGGCCGGGATGAGCCCCAGCTCGTCCAGCGCGGGGGGGCGCAGGCCGCGGGCGAAGCGGCGGACGCCCTCCAGCGCCTGGCCGATCTCGCGGCGCATGTCCTCCAGCAGCGCGTCCACGGCCTGCGGGTCGCTGGCCTGCTTGACCACGCGGATGCGGATGAGGAGCGCGGCCAGCAGCTGCGCCGTCTCGTCGTGCAGCTCGCGGGCGATGCGCTTGCGCTCCTCCTCCGCGGCGTTGAGGGCGGTGCTGGCGAGCTCGCGCAGGCGCTCGCGGTTGGCGGCGGCGGCGTCCAGCATGCCGTTGAAGGTGCGCGTCAGGCGGTCCAGCTCGCGGTCCGCCAGCGCGGAGTAGGGCACGCGCGCGTCCAGGTTGCCGCGCTGCACGCGGGCGGCGGTGCGCTCCAGCGCGTCCAGCGGGTGCAGCGCCAGGCGCAGGATGGCGGCGTTCACCAGCACCGTCACCAGGATCCCCAGCGCCGCCAGCGCGCCCACCAGGTCCAGCGTGGAGGCGCCGGGGTGGCGGCGCACGTACGTGGCCGTGATGATGCTCCCCACGACCGTGCCGACGAGCACGAGCGTGGCGTTGGCGAGGAGGATCTTGTAGAACAGTGGCACCCGCAGCAGCCACTGCACCACCCGCGGCAGGGCGCGGCGGGGGGATGATGGAGCAGGGGTGGGGGAGGGGGTGGGAGAGCGATCCATGCTCATATTCAGCGGTATCGAGTCGGGGCAGGCTCCGCGCCTGAGCGGGTAAACCCGCCGCAACAACTGCGGAAAGCCTCACCTCCGAACGGCAAACTGCGCCGTTCGGAGGTGAGGCTTCAACTACTCTTCCGTGCGCTCCAGATCCCGGTACAGGGTCCCTGCTTCGTGGTGGGACCTCTGGTTCAGCACGTACGCCTTGACGTGCGGCACCGCTCGTTTCGTCAGCGTAAACGCGCCGTACGCACCCTGCCACTTGAACGCGTGCTCCGCGCGAAGCACGTGCGTGACGAAGTGCGATGACGCGCCTTTCATCCGGCCAACCAGAGTCGACAGCGCGATCGTGGGCGTGAAGCGCGCCAGCACATGCACGTGATCTTCAACGCCACCGATCGCCAGCACGTCTGCGCCAAGCTCGCCCGCCTGGTGGTGCAGCACAGCATGGATGCGCGGCTCGATGTCCGGCGTAATGAGCGGCGCGCGCTTCCAGGTAGACCACACGAGGTGCACGTACAACTGCGTCCACGGACGTCGCATGATGTTCTGCAGTTGAAGTCGAGCAGGTGAAGCCCCGCGCAGTTTGCGGGGCTTTCCGCAGTTGTTGCGGCGGGTTTACCCGCTCAGGAGGATGCCGGCTTCACGCGCTGGATTCACCTCCACCCTGGCGCCTGTCACCCCCCCCGATGAAGCGCCCCCTATCCCCTCCACACCACCGGCAGCGCCTCCTTCTCCCGCAGCAGGGCGACGATCCGCTCCAGCCAGCGCTGGTCCACCTCGTCGAAGGCGGCGGGGAGGGTGCTGTCGACGTCCAGGACGGCGATCAGCTCGCCGCCGGCGCCGAACACGGGGACCACGATCTCCGACGCCGAAGCCGAGTCGCAGGCGATGTGGCCGGGGAACGCGTGCACGTCGTCGACGATGACCGTCTCCTCGCGGGTGGCGCAGGCGCCGCAGACGCCGCGTGAAAACTCGATGTCCAGGCAGCCCAGCGTCCCCTGGTAGGGGCCCACCAGCAGCCGCGTGGGCCCCACGCGACGGTAGAAGCCCGTCCAGAAGTAGTACGGAAAGCCGTTGTGCAGCAGGCACGCGATGGACGCCATCGCCGCCGTCAGGTCCGGCTCGCCCGCCAGCGTGGCCTCGATCTGCGCGGCGAGGGTGGCGTAGCGCTCCTCCTTGGCCGCCGCGTCCATCCGCAGCTCGCCCGTCTTCTCAACGACCAGCGTGTATTCCGCCATCTGGTTTCCCGACGTTTCGGCAGGTGGGTAGATCCGGCCGGCTCAGCGGCTGGGGTCGCCGCAACGACATCACGCCGTCCGCTGTCCCGGACAGAGCAACGGCAACTGCGGGTCGTCCGGACGGCCGGAATGATACAGTGCATCCCACGTCGCGACGAGTGCCGGCGGGCGCGCAGCCCCGCGGGTTTGCGGGGCTTCCCGCTTTTCCAGCCGCGGGTTCACCCGCCCGGGAGAGGACCCGCCCGCGAGAGCACCCGTCCGGAAGACAAGAGCCGCCTCGTGGCTCGAGGCGGCTCGGCGGATTTTCGAGAATGATCCTGCCCGGGCGGTCACCTGGCGTTCGGCGTGGGGGAATCGTCCAGGCCCACGACCATCCCCGCCTCCATCACCGTCTTGAAGCGGCGCAGGTCCTCCTGGATCATCTTCTCCGGCATCTGGTGGAAGGCGTTCGCGATCGCCTGACCCACCACGCCGCCCGGGGCCAGGAACTCCACGGTGTACCGCACCACCGTCTCGCCGATGCGCCCGGGCGTGAACTCCACCGAGCCGCGGTTGGGGAGGTCCGATCCCGGCAGCGTGTGCCAGGCGATCCGCCGGTTGGGCACGTCTTCCGTGACCTCGGAGGTCCACTCCCAGGTGCGCCCGCGCGGCCCCTCCGCCGTCCACCGCGACGTCCGCTCGTCGATCACGCGCACGGCGAGGACGCGGTCCATGTAGCTGGGCGCGTGGGTGAAGTCGCGCCAGTAGCGGTACAGTTCCTCGGCCATGCGGTTGACGGTGATGGACGCCTCCACGTGCACTGCGCCCACCTCGCCCTCCGCCGGCATGCCGCCGCGCTGCGCGGCGACCGCCTCGCCAGCGGTGTCGATGCCGAGCGCGCCGTAGACGTGGCAGCGGCCCGTGGCGCCGCGGTGCAGCAGGATGGCGCCGGCGAGGCCCATCATCGCCCCCGCCGCGCCGCCGCGCTTGAGCCCCGCGCCCGCCAGGAACCCGCCGCCGAAGAGCGACGCCACCCGCTCCACGGGCCCCACGTTCACCTCGCCGCCCGCCAGGGCGCCGCCCAGCCTGGATGCCGCGTTCTCCACCGTATCCTCCTCTCGATCAACCGCCCGTGTGCCGGGCGCACAAACGCTCGGTATGCGCAAGGTTTTCGGGCGCTGGCGGGGTGCAAGAGGTGGGCCCCCTCCCCCCCCGGCCCGCTCCCCTCGCAAACGACGCGAGGAGAGGGGGAGAACGGCAACTGCGAACAGCGCCCGCTTCGCGGAGCCCCTCACCCCCGGCCCCTCTCCCGCAAACTGCGCGGGAGAGGGGAGTGGTCCGGCGCGGGGAGGCAGGCATCCAGCCGTGCCCCCTCCGGGCTCGCCCCCTCCGGGCTCGCAAGACTCGCCCACCTCCCCCAAAAACCCCTGGGGAGGTTGAACTTCTGTCCCGTGCCGGACGGCGCCACAGTGCACCAGAGCCTGTTGGAAGTATACACCCCCTCCCGCACAGTTTGCGGGAGGGGGTGGACGAGCCTCGGCGAGGCCGGGGGCGGGCCCCACCGGCCCTACACGGCGGCGGGCTGGCTCTCCCGCTCCGGACGCACCGCCACCGTCTCCGCCGCCGCCCTGTCCGCCAGCGCGGAGGCGGCGAGGAGGACCAGGGCGAGCCAGACGGCATCCGCCAGCAGCAGGTGGATGATCTGCATCCCCACCGGCGCGAGCAGCGCCACGTTCAGCGCCCCCGCGGCGAGCTGGATCCCGAGCAGCAGGGAAGCGGCGGTCGCCCAGCGCTCCGTCCGCCGCCCCGGCCGCAGCACGCGCAGCCGCGACGCCGCGCCGATCGCGAACACCGCCGTGGCGATGGCCAGCAGGGGATGGACGATGCGCAGGCGCTCCAGGAAGTGCATCCCGGACGACAGCCCCACGCTCGTCTTGGGGAAGAGCGTGTCGCCCAGCGCGGTGATGGCGCCGGTCATCCCGACGAGCAGCGTGAGCGCGAGCGGCGCGATCGCGAGGAATCCCGCGAAGCCCTGCCCCCGCAGCCGCACGGCACGGCCGCCGCCCGCCCACCACGCCGTCAGCGCGATGGCGGCGAGGAGCAGGAAGGTGTTGGTGAGGTGCGCGGCCATCCACGCCGCCCGCCAGGGCGACGTGTTCCCCGCCACCAGCTCCAGCAGCACCAGCCCCGCGCCCACGCCGGCCTCCGTCAGCATCAGCACCATCGACAGCACGGCGCCGGTGCGCGCGGGGTGGCGGCGGGGGAAGTGGCGGTAGGCCAGCCAGAGCAGCGCGGCGACGCCCAGCAGCGCCAGGCCGCTGGTGGCGCGGTGGGTGAACTCGATCAGCGTTTCCACGGACGGGCTGCGCGGGATGACCACGCCGTTGCAGCGCGGCCAGTGGCGCCCGCACCCCGCGCCGGCGCCGGTGGCGCGCACGAACGCGCCCCACAGCACCACGCCCACGGTGAACAGCAGCACCAGGCGGGCAAAGCGCGCAACCGCGGCCTGGGCGCGGGGATCGGGGCTCATCTCGTGCATCGGGAACGGTGCGGGTGGACCGGGCACGATGCTAACCCGCGCGGGCCGCCGGGCGCAAGTGCTTGATCTGGCTCGGCTTGGCCGCGGAATGCCGCGCGTCGGGAAATTCCCCACGGCGCCGTCCGGCAACGTACGGACGTGCAGGCACGCGGGGTGGCGCAACCGCGGGCCGCGCGTATATTTCGCGCCGACCCGGGACCCCTGATCCACGCGAGTTGATGTCCGACGCTTCCATCACGCTGCGCCCCGAGGGCTTTGCCGCGCCCCTGCTGCCGGATGCGACGAATCCCGCCGACATGACCACCGGCACCCAGCGCGCCGGCCTGGCCGCCGCGGAGCGCGGCGCCGGGGGCGTGCGGCAGCGGGTGCGCGACTACGTGACGCTCACCAAGCCGCGCATCGTCTCGCTGCTGCTGGTGACCACCTGGGCGCCGATGGTGATCGCCTCGCGCGGGTGGCCGGAGTGGGGCGTCCTGTTCTGGACGATGGTGGGCGGCTACCTGATGGCGGGGGGCGCGAACGCGATCAACATGTACATGGACCGCGACATCGACGCCCACATGCCGCGGACCCGGCTGCGTCCCATCCCCAGCGGCCGCATGTCGCCGGGGCACGTGCTGGCGTTCGGGATCACGCTGGGCGTGGCCGCGTTCGCCGTGTACGCGCTGCGGGTGAACCTGCTGAGCGCCGTCCTGGCCCTCTGCGGGCTGCTGTACTACGTCTTCGTCTACACCCGCTGGCTCAAGCGCACCTCGCCGCAGAACATCGTGATCGGCGGGGCGGCGGGCGCGTTCCCGCCGCTCGTCGGCTGGGCGGCGGCGACGGGGCAGGTGTCGCTGACGGCCGCGTACCTCTTCCTGATCGTCTTCTTCTGGACGCCGCCGCACTTCTGGGCGCTGGCGCTGGTGAAGCAGAAGGACTACGGCCGCGCCGGCATCCCCATGGCGCCCAACGTGTGGGGCGCGCGCGAGACGATGCGGCAGATGCTGATCTACACGCTCATCCTGCTGCCGCTCACCCTGGGCCCGGTGACGTACGGCGGCCTGGGCGCGGTGTACGGCGTGTCGGCGCTGGCGCTGGGGCTGTGGTTCCTGCGCGACGTGGTGCGGGTGATGCGCGCGGCGGACTTCGTGCGGCCGGCGTGGACGCTGTACCGCAACTCGCTGCTCTACCTGGCCCTGCTCTTCGCCGCGATGGCGGTGGACGGCGTGGTGGCGCGCGGCGCGGAGGTCTCGCCGGGCGTGATCTTCGTGCAGGACCCGATGGTGGCGTCCGCCGCCGCCTCCCGGTGAGCGCCCCGGACAACATCGCCTTCCACGCCCACGACCCCGCCGGCGGGCGGGGTTTCGTCATCCTGCTCTTTCGCCCGGAGCCGGACGGCAGCGTGCGCTTCCGCGAGTGGTCCAGCGCGGACTACACGGCGCCCGGCCGCGAGGACGTGGTGCCCGTGGAGCAGATGAAGGCCCGCGTCACCGAGTGGTCGCGCTCCGGCTGGAGGCTCACGGAGTCGCCGGTGCGGATCGGGCACTGGCTGGATGGCGGACGCTGAGAGGAGAGGTACCGAGTGCCGAGTGCCTTGCAGCTGGTCGCGATCCCTGCCTTTCCCCAGTCCGCGCAGGCGGACTTCGTGACTTTCCAGCAGCGGTTTCAACCGCCGGGCGAGGGGCCCCGGCGGCATCCCTCGAAGCCTGCTCCAACCCTGGTCCCGATTCCCATGCCCACAGCCACGCCGCGCGCGGAGTCTCGCTGGCGCACCGCGGTGGAGGAGCACCGGGCGGCGCTCGCCGCGTACCTCGATGCCGCCGCCGCGCTCTCCGACGAGGCGTGGACGCGGCCGTGGAAGCCGGAGAAGTGGACGCCGGCGGAGATCACCGAGCACCTGGCGATGACGTACCGCGTGTTCATCGGCGAGGTGAACGGCGGGCCGGCGATGAAGCTGAAGCTGACGCCGCTGTACCGGCGCGTGCTGAAGCTGCTGATGCTGCCGCACATGCTCTTTCACCGCACCTTCCCGAAGGGCGCCCGCGCCCCGCGCGAACTGCGCCCGGAAGCGTCGTCGCTGCCGCCGAAAGGGGAGGCGCTGGCGCAGCTGCGGGAGCTGGGCGACCGCTTTGCGCAGGAGGCGGAGCGGGCGCGCGCGGCGGGATGGGACCACGTGACGCACCCGTACTTCGGCGCCATCGACCTGACGCGCGGCATGCGCCTCTGCGCCGTGCACCTGGAGCACCACACCCGCCAGATCGCGTTGGTGCGGTAGGGGCCCCTCCCCCCGGCCCCCTCCCCGCTCGTTCCTCGCGGAGAGGGGGAGATGCGGGCGTTGGATCGGCAGGCTGTTGTAGTGCCCGTAGAATGTATAATATGCGAGCGAACAGTTTCTTTACTGCACTTCATGGAGGTGGATAAATGTTGAAAAAGCAAGGCCGAATCCGTCGCTTTGCGGTTGCAATCGCAGCTGTGTTGGGGCTTGCTGCTGGATTCACTGGGCGAGCTGTGTTGGAACGAGTGAATCCTGTTCATCAGCCTCTGGGCTGTGGCTATGAGATTGAAGCTCCTACATCAACTCTGCGGCCGCCGCGCCCGGGTGACGTGGGTTGCCTCCGTTTCAACAGGATACGCAACTCGGTAGAGTTCTTTTGGGCGGATCGGAACTACGCTGGCCGTTTGGAGGATGCTCCAACCCCTCCTGATAGCATTTCTGCTGACATCGTGATTCAACGCATCATGCAACCCGCCGAGAGTCGGGAAGAGTCCCGGTCCATTCCGCCGGTGCCCTGAGCATACGCGCAAGATTGCTGTGCGTATAGGTGGGAAATCGCCCGCCGTCGCGAGGAACGAGCAACGGCCGGGCGGGGGAGAGGGCCCCCCGCGCAGCGGGCGAGGGGGAAAACCCACCGGTGCCGGAGGCTCCCGACGTCGTCGCGATCCACATGGACCGAGAGCCAAACCCCCGCCGGACACCTGGTCCGGCGGGGGTTGTGACTTTCGCACTTTCGCACTTTCGCACTTTCGCAGTTTCGCACTCACGCACTCACGCACTCACGCACTTCTCACCCCGGCGCCACCAGCGAGAGCAGCAGGTAGCTGATCGCCGCCATGCTGGCCGCGGCCGGGATCGTCAGCACCCACGCCCAGACGATGCGGCCGGCGACCCCCCAGCGCACCGCGGAGAGGCGGTTGGTGGCGCCCACGCCCACGATGGCGCCGGTGATGGTGTGCGTGGTGCTCACCGGGATGCCGAAGTTGGTGGCCAGCAGGATGCTCATGGCGCCGCCCGTCTCCGCGGAGAAGCCGCCCACCGGCTTGAGCCGCGTGATGCGCGTGCCCATGGTGTGCACGATGCGCCACCCCCCGAACAGCGTCCCCAGAGAGAGCGCCGAGTAGGCGCACAGCTCCACCCAGAACGGGATGTGCTCGGCGTTGGGGACGTACAGGTGCTGCAGCCACCCCGTCTGGTCGGCGAAGAAGGTGTTCGCGGAGACCAGCAGGCTCACGATGATCCCCATCGTCTTCTGCGCGTCGTTGGCCCCGTGCGAAAGCGAGAACAGCGCCGAGCTGCCCAGCTGCGCCACCCGGAAGAAGCGGTCGGCCGGCCCGCGGGGGACGCGGTGGAACAGCCACATCACCAGCGTCATGAGCGCGAAGCCCAGGAACATGCCGATCAGGGGCGACAGCACGATGAAGGCGAGGGTCTGCACCCACTTGGTTCCCCACTCGATCGCGCCCATTCCCGCCGCCGCCACCGCCGACCCCGCGTACCCGCCGATCAGCGCGTGCGACGAGCTGCTGGGAAGCCCGTAGTACCACGTGATCAGGTTCCAGATGATGGCGCCCACCAGGCCGCCCAGGATCACCGTAGGGGTCACGATCTGCAGGTCGATCATCCCCGAGCCGATGGCCTTGGCCACCGCCGTGCCCACCGTGAACAGCGCCATGAAGTTGAAGAACGCGGCCCAGATGACCGCGGGGAGCGGCTTGAGCACGCGCGTGCCCACCACCGTGGCGATTGCGTTGGCCGAGTCGTGGAAGCCGTTGATGAAGTCGAAGACGAAGGCGACCAGGACGATCAGCACGACGTAGGTGACCACGGCCGGCTCACCCGTTCTTGAGTGCGATGCTTTCCAGCACGTTCGACACGTCGTCGCACAGGTCGATCGCGTCTTCCAGCTTGTCGTACAGCTCCTTCCACTTGATCACCTCCAGCGCGTCCGGCGTCCCCGCGAACAGCGCGCCCACCGCCTCGGCGTAGATGGCGTCGCCCTCCTCCTCCAGCGCCTTGAGGGCCCGGGTATGCTCCAGCATGAGCTTGGGCTTCTTGAGGTTGTTCACCGCCTGCTCGATGCGGTGGGCCGCCCGCTTCAGCACGTCCGCCAGCCGCGCGGCGTGGGGGTGGGCGGTGCGCAGGTGGAACATCTGCACCCGGCGCACGGTGCCGTCCAGCAGGTCGATCACGTCGTCCAGCCGCGAGGTGAGCATGTGGATGTCCTCGCGGTCCAGCGGCGTCACGAAGCTGCGGTCGATGCGGACGATCACGTTGTGGGTGATGCCGTCCGCCCGGTGCTCCAGCGCCTTCACCTGCGCCGCGATCTCCTCCAGCCGCGAGGGATCGGCAAAGAGCTGTGCCACCAGGTCCGCGCATTCGCACAGGATCCGGGCGACGTCGTTGAACATGGGAAAGAACTTCTCGTCACGCGGAATCAGGCCCACGTCGTCCTCCAGGCACGTCCGGGTTGTGTAACGGGTGCGGCACGATCGGCCGGCCCCCGCGCGCCCCCCGCCCCGGCCCCGCAGCGCGTCCCTGCGAGGGGTGCGGCGGGCTCCACGGGCGATGGACGCGGGATGTTACAATCGTTACGTCCACGTTACAAGGTTCCTGGCACATGCTGTTACGCACGCGTTACACGCGCCGGATAGGTTCGCCGCGGTTTCACGGGGTGACCAACCTCTCTGACGACGCGACGAGACGATGACGAGATCGTTTGCCGGTGGGGCGTGGGCGGTGCTGGCGGCCTTTGCCCTGGCCGCGTGCGGGGGCGGTGACGATGCCGCGGCGAAGACGCCGGGCGAAATGGCGAAGGAGGCCGGTGGTGCCGCGGGCACCGTCACGCTGACGGGCGCGGGCGCCACCTTTCCCTATCCCATCTACTCCAAGTGGTTCGCCGAGTACGGCCGCGCGAACCCGGGGGTGCGGGTGAACTACGGGTCCATCGGTTCCGGCGGCGGCATTCGCCAGGTGACGGAGGGCACCGTGGACTTCGGTGCCAGCGACGCGCCGATGAACGAGGAGGAGCTGGGCAAGGCGCCGGGGATGCTGCACATCCCCACCGTGCTGGGCTCCATCGCGGTGACGTACAACCTGCCCGGCGTCAGCCAGCCGCTGCGGCTGGACGGGCCCACGGTGGCGGCGCTCTTCATGGGCCGCATCCGCAAGTGGAACGACCCCGCCATCGCGGCGCTGAACCCCGGAGTCAACCTCCCCAGCCAGGACGTGATCCCGGTCTACCGCACCGACGGCAGCGGCACGACGTACGTGTTCACCGACTACCTGGGCGCGGTGAGCCCGGAGTGGAAGCAGCAGGTGGGCGTGGGCAAGTCGGTGAGCTGGCCGGAGGGGCTGGGGGCCAAGGGGAACGAGGGCGTCACCGGCGCCATCAAGCAGACGCCGGGCTCGGTGGGCTACGTGGAACTGGCGTACGCCACGCAGAACGACCTGCCGGCGGCGGCGCTGCGCAACGCCAGCGGGCAGTTCGTGCAGCCCACGGTGGAGAGCACGGCGGCCGCGGCGGAGAACCTGGCCACGCAGATCCAGCAGCACCCGGACTTCCGCCTCTCGCTGGTGAACCTGCCGGGCGCGCAGGCCTACCCCATCACCTCGTGGACCTACCTGCTGGTGCCGCCGCACATGGCCGACTGCGGCCGCGCGGACGCGCTCGCCGGCCTGGTGCGCTGGGCCCTGGCCGATGGCGACCAGTTCGCGCGCGACCTGCACTACGCGCCGCTGCCGGACGCGGTGCAGCAGCAGGTGCTCGGCCAGCTGGGCAAGGTGACGTGCGGGGCGGAGCGGCGGCCGGTGGCGGTGGGGTGATGGAGTGATGGAGTGATGGAGTGATGGAGTGATGGAGTGATGGAGTGATGGGGAATGAATGAGAGGCACGGCGGGCTTTGCCCCCGGGGGCCCTCACCCGCGGCCTGAGAGCCGCACCCTCTCCCGCAAACTGCGCGGGAGAGGGTGTACACCCCCGGCACTCTGTACGGAGACGGAGCTTTCGTCAGGAAGGCAGTTCTCCCCCTCTCCGCGAGGAACGAGCGGGGAGGGGGTCGGGGGGAGGGGCCCCTCCGCGGGCAGGATGCAGGCTGAACCGCGTGGATCCGGCGCCTCCCCAACCTCGCCCAGGGTTTTTGGGGGAGGTCGCGAGGTGACGAGCGGGAGGGGGCCCGCGCGGACTCGCCATCGGAGCAGAGATCGGAGCAGTTGACCGAACGACCATCGATCGGAACGGATGCAACCCGTACCTGAGCAGGCGGGCGCCCTCGCGGGTGGGCCCCGCCCATTCCTGTCCCGGCTGCTGCCGGCGTACGCGCAGGGCAACGTGGCCGACCGCACCTACGCCATCGTGCTGGGCGCGTTCGGCATCTTCATCCCCGTCCTCTTCGCGTTCATCGTCTGGCGCGTGGGGTCCGCCGCCGCGCCCGCCATCCGCGAGTTCGGCGGCGCGTTCGTCACCTCCGGCGAGTGGGACCCGGTCGCGGGCAAGTTCGGCGCGCTGCCGTTCATCTTCGGCACCGTCGCGTCGTCGCTGCTGGCGCTGCTGATCGCCGTCCCGCTCGCCATCGGCCTGGCCATCTTCCTCACCGAGCTGGCGCCGCGCTGGCTGGCCGCGCCCATCGCCTTCGGCACGGAGCTGCTGGCGGCCATCCCCAGCGTGGTCTACGGGCTCTGGGGAATCTTCGTCCTCGTCCCCTTCCTGCGCACCTGGGTCCAGGCGCCGCTGGCCAACACGCTCGGCGACTCCATCGGGCTCTTCCGCGGCCCGGCGATCGGCAACAGCATCCTGGCGGGCGGGGTGATCCTGGCGATCATGATCGTCCCCTTCATCTCCGCCGTCAGCCGCGAGGTGCTGGCCGCCGTCCCCGTGGCGCAGCGGGAGGGGGCGCTGGCGCTGGGCGCCACGCGGTGGGAGATGACCTGGCAGGTCGTCCTTCCCTACGCCTTTCCCGGGATCATCGGCGCGACCATCCTCGGCCTGGGCCGGGCGCTGGGGGAGACGATGGCCATCACCATGGTGATCGGGAACCGCGCGGAGGTGGCGACCTCGCTCTTCGCCCCCGGCGCCACGATGGCCAGCGTCCTGGCGAACGAGTTCGCCGAGGCGTCGGACGACCTGCACCTGGCGGCGCTGATGGAGATCGGCCTGATCCTCTTCGGCATCACCGTGCTGGTGAACGCGGTGGCGCGGCTGATGGTCTGGCGGGTGGCGCGGAGGGCGGGCAAGTGAGCGGCCCGGCGATCGGGCCCATGGCGGCCCCGCAGGAGCACGCGCCGCTGGCCGCGCTCTCCTTCCGCGACCGGCGGCGGCGCATCACCAGCCGGGTGATGCTGGCGCTGACGGGGGTGGCGGCGGTGCTCACCGTGCTGCCGCTGCTGCTGATCTTCTTCCACCTGATGCGCACCGGGCTGGGCTCGCTGAGCCTGGAGTTCTTCACCAACACCCCCGCGCCGGTGGGCGAGGCGGGGGGCGGGGTGGGGAACGGCGTGCTGGGCACCTTCATCCTCGTCCTCCTGGCGGGCGCCATGGGGCTGCCGATCGCCGTCGGGGCGGGGATCTACCTGGCGGAGGCGGAGAGCGGCCCGCTGCCCAACGCCATCCGCTTCGTCACCGACGTGATGAACGGCATTCCGTCCATCGTCATCGGGATCTTCGTCTGGGCGTGGGTGGTGGTGGCGATGGGCTTCTCCGCCTTCGCGGGGGGCGTCGCGCTCGCCATCATGCTCCTGCCGATGGTGACGCGGACGACGGAGGAGATGGTGCGCCTGGTGCCGCGGGAGCTGAAGGAGGGGGCGCTGGCGCTGGGCTTCACGCGGTGGCGGACGACGCTGGGCGTCGTTCTCCCCGCGGCGCGCAGCGGCATCCTCACGGGGATCCTGGTGGCGCTGGCGCGCATCGCGGGAGAGACGGCGCCGCTGCTGTTCACCGCGTTCGGCAACCCGTTCTGGTCGGCGTCGCTGGGCGAGCCGATCGCCGCGCTCCCCGTGCAGATCTTCCAGTACGCCATCAGCCCGTACGAGGAGCAGCACCGGCAGGCGTGGGCCGCGTCGCTGCTGCTGATCTTCCTGGTCCTCGCGGTGAGCGTCATCGCCCGATTCCTGATCCGCAGCCCTTACCGGAGCCGCTGATGCAGCAGACGTATTCCCGGGCGCCGCAGGCCGGCGTCCTCGCCACCCCGGATGCCGCGCCCATGCCGCAGACCCTCGCCGCGCCGCAGGCGCCGCCGCAGCTGGCCATCGAGGCCGACGACTTCTCGTTCTGGTACGGCGGCACGCGCGCGCTGAACGACATCACGCTGCAGATCCCGCAGAAGCGGGTGACGGCGTTCATCGGCCCGTCGGGGTGCGGCAAGAGCACCTTCCTGCGCTCCATCAACCGCATGAACGACCTGATCCCCGGGACGCGCCACGACGGCGACATTCGCCTGAACGGCGAGAGCGTCTACCGGCAGGGGCTGGACGTGGTGCAGCTGCGCAAGCGGGTGGGGATGGTGTTCCAGAAGAGCAACCCGTTCCCCAAGTCGATCTACGAGAACGTCGCCTACGGGCTGCGGGTGAACGGGCTGGCCCGGGGGCGCCGCCAGCTGGACGAGATGGTGGAGCACTCGCTGCGGCAGGCGGCGCTGTGGGACGAGGTGAGCGACCGGCTGGACCGCAGCGCGCTGGGGCTTTCCGGCGGGCAGCAGCAGCGGCTGTGCATCGCCCGGGCGCTGGCGGTGCAGCCGGAGGTGCTGCTGATGGACGAGCCCGCCAGCGCGCTGGACCCCATCGCCACGCAGAAGATCGAGGAGCTGATCTACGAGCTCAAGGACCAGTACACCATCGTCATCGTGACACACAACATGCAGCAGGCGGCGCGCGTGAGCGACTTCACCGCCTTCTTCTACCTGGGCGCGCTCGTGGAGATGGGAAAGACGGACACCATCTTCACCAACCCGCGCGAGGAGCGCACGGAGGCCTACATCACCGGGAGGTTCGGATGACGCCCGCGCCGGGGGTGCGCCACTTTCACGAGGAGCTGGCGCGGCTGAAGACGCAGCTGCTGGAGATGAGCGGCCTGGCGGAGGAGCTGGTGACCCGCGCGCTGGAGGCGCTGCGCGCGCGCGACGCGGCCGCGGCGCGGGAGGTGGTGCGGCGGGACGCCGACCTGGACGCCATGGAGATGGTGGTGGACGACATGTGCATCCACCTGCTGGCGCTGCAGCAGCCGCTCGCCCGCGACCTGCGGCTGATCACCATGGCGATGAAGATCAGCAACGACCTGGAGCGGGTGGGCGACCACGCGGTGAACATCGCCGAGGCGGTGGGGCACCTGGCAGAGCAGCCGATCCACCTGGAGTTCCAGGAGATCGAGGAGATGGGCCGCCTGTCCACGGAGATGCTGTCGGACGCGCTGGACACCTTCGTGCGCGCGGACGCGGCGGGGGCGCGCGAGGTGTGCCGCCGCGACGACCGGGTGGACGGGCTGCACGAGTCGCTCTTCCGCATCCTGCTGACGCACATGATGGAGGACCCGCGGCGCATCGGGCCGTCCATGTCCCTCTTCCTGGTGAGCCGCAACCTGGAGCGCATCGCGGACCTGGCCACCAACATCGCGGAGGACGTGGTGTTCCTGGTGGAGGGGAGGAACATCAAGCACGGGGCGGAGGCGGCCGGCGGGGAGCGGCGGGCGGGGTGATGGGGTGAGGGGGTGATGGGGGGCCGAGCAGTCGCAGGCTGTCCCCTGCAACCTGTCCCCCGTAACCTCGCCGTTGCAGGCTATTCCCTCTGGAGTGATGGGGTGAGGGGGTGAGGCCGGCCCCGGGACAAGCGATTGAAATCGCCGCAACGACTACGCGCTGTCCGCCTTCGCGGACAAACGGCAGGGGCGGTTCCCAGCACGGGAGCCGCCCCTGTGTGTTCGCGCCTTGTTGTCCTCCTGAGGGAGGCGCCGCGTGATCCCGGTGGTGTCATGGATCCGTGGCGCCGACCGAAGGATCTACTTTCCCGCGCTCGTGGTCAGTCCATCGTGCCGGGCCAGCCCCGTGCCTGAGCGGGTAAACCCGCCGCTGGGAATGCCAGAAGCCCCGTCTCGGCTCGCTTGCGCTCGCCGAACGGGGCTTCGACTGCAGGTCGCCGGGAGCTTGCCAGGGTGCAGGCAGCCGGTTCGAAGTTTACACCCCCTCCCGCGCAGTTTGCGGGAGGGGGTGGACGAGCCTGAGCGAGGCCGGGGGAGGGC
>DATAAG010000714.1:0-4704 GCA_036260235.1 Longimicrobium sp. | reverse complement strand
GGTGAAGGAGCAGCACAGATGAAGAAAGCAGTGTTCGCGGCGGCCGCGCTGGCGGCCGCTCTCCCGGCGGCGCAGGCGCAGGCCCAGCTGCCCATTCCGCTCTCGGTGGAGGGGCGCCTGGATTACGCCGTCCCCACCGGCGAGTTCGACGACCAGATCGGGGAGAACGGCATCGGCGTGGGCGCGGGGGTGTCGCTGGGGCTGCGCCCCGGGCTGGGCGTGTACGGCACCTACAGCAACACGCGGTTCGGCGGGGGGCTGTTCGACGACGAGGAGCCGGAGGCCAAGGACGCCGGGTTCTCCGTGGGCCTGACCGCCGCGCTTCCCGGCGCCGGCGGGCTGGCGCCGTGGATCGGCGCGGGCGCGGTCTTCCACACGCTGGAGATCAACGGCAGCGAGGCGGGTATCGACGAGGACGTGGGGTTCGAGGTGGGCGGCGGCATCGCGGTGCCCATCACGCCCAACATGCGCCTTACGCCGGGCGCAGGCTACCGGCGCTACGGCGTGGACATCCAGCGCCCCCTGGTGGACCTGGAGATGGACGTCTCGTACTTCACCGCCGGCGTGGGGCTGAACATCTCGTTCTGATCCCATTCACCACAACGAAAACGAGGGAGGGCGCATCCGCGTCCTCCCTCACGTGTTTTCGGTCGTCGGTGTCCGCGAAGGCGGACAGTGTGTTGTCGTTGCGGCGACTTCAGTCGCTGAACGGCCTGGATGCCGCCCCTCCCGCTACGGCTCCGCCCCCACCGGCTTCTCGACCTTCGGCGCGACGGCGACGCGGTTGCGGCCGGCGTCCTTGGCGCGGTAGAGCGCCGCGTCCGCCTGCCCCAGCACCTCGCCCGGCGTGGCGGTGCAGTCGGGGCAGGCGCTCACCCCCAGCGAGGCGGTGACGGAAAGGCGCTGGCCGTTCCACTCCACCGCGCGCGTTTCCAGCGTGCGGCGAATGCGCTCCGCGGCCTCCGCGGCCTGGCGCAGCGACGTCTCCGGCAGGAGGACGACGAACTCCTCTCCCCCCAGCCGCGCCGGCAGGTCCACGTCGCGCACCGTCGCGCGGAGCAGCTCCGCCACGTGCTGCAGCACGCGGTCGCCCGCCTCGTGCCCCCAGGTGTCGTTGAACTTCTTGAAGAAGTCCACGTCCAGCGCGATCACGCTGAACGGCCGCGCGTAGCGGTCGAAGTACCCGGCGAGAGACGCCAGCCGCGCGTCGAAGGTGCTGCGGTTGGCCAGCCCCGTCAGCGGATCGGTCGAGGCGCGCTGGTCCAGCGCCTCGAAGCGCCGCGCGCTGCGCATGGGGAGCGGCGCCACGGAGCAGAGCATCCGGGCGATCTCCATCTCCCGGTCCCCCAGCCGCCCCGGCTCCGGGTGCCAGACCGCCACGGCGCCCATCGCACGGCCGTCCAGCATCAGCGGCAGCACGGCGGCGGAGCGGGGCGGCGCCTCCCACCGCTCGGCCGCGGTCAGCAGCGGCAGCCGGTCGCGCTCGCGGCGCAGGTCCGCGTGGCGCAGCTCCACCCCGTGCTTCACCGCCAGCCCCAGCCGCGACTCGCCCTCGCCGAACCCCTCCGCGTCCATGGGGATGGACTCGCCGGAGACGTGCAGCACCTTCCCGCGCCCGGCGTCGTCCGTCACCATCGCCACCCCGGCCCCCGCGGCGCCCGTCCCCTGGCGGACGGCGGCGGCCAGCTGCGCGGCGAACTTGTCCAGCTCCAGCTCGCCCGGCAGGGTGCGCACCGCATCCGCCACCGCGCGCATCCCCGCCTCCGCCCGGCGCACGGCCTGCCGCGCCTTCAGCAGCGCCAGCAGCGTGGCCAGGTGATGGGCTGCGCGCACGGCGGCCGCCTCCGCGCCGGGCGGCACCATGCCGGGATACGCCAGCGCCAGGACGAGGACGCGCTCCTCCAGCTCCACCGGCACGAGCAGCATCTCCGCCGCCCATGCCGCCGGGAGGCTCTTCCTTCCCCGCTCGATGCGCTGCGGCAGCCGCTCGTCCACCGCCCAGGCGAACGGGTGCCCCGCCAGGGGCACCGGCGACTCCGGCTCCGGCACGTCCGGCGCGGCCACGCGGGAAAGGAGCACCGCCGACCGGTCCTCCTCCCCCTCCGCCCGCCAGAGCGCGGCCTCGTGCGCGTCGGTGGCCCGCATCACGGTGGCCAGCGCCGTTTCCACCGCCTCCGCGTCCGTCGCCTCGCCGCCCCGGCGACGGGCGGGCGCGGGCGGCTCCACCGGCGCCGCCGTCGTCCGGCCGCGCGGGGCACCGGGCACCAGGAGCGACGCCAGCCCCGCGGCGACCGCCATCAGCAGGAGCCAGCGGAGTGCGACCGCCGACCCGGGCAGCGTCCCATCGATCGAATCACCGGCGATCCCCAGCACCGCGGCGGCCGCGGCGGCGGGGACGATCATCCGCGGCGCCGCGCGGCGGGCGAACACCCCCAGCCACCCCGCGGCCAGTGGCGCCAGCGGGGAGGCGAGCGAGCCGGTGGCGATGATCAGCAGGTGCAGCGGGGGCCAGAGCGCGGCCGCGACGGCGGCGTCCTTGCCGCGCGCGCGGAAGGTCCAGACGGCCAGGGCCAGGAGGATGACGGCGGCGACCGCGTGCCCCCACCACGGCAGCCGGGGCGCGGCGCCCAGCGCGGCGGCGTAGGCCACCGCGGACGCGGCGAGCGGCAGGGCGGGTGCGCGGTCGCGGGAGGGAATCGTCACCCGGGCGGCAGGAGGTTGATGCGCGACGCGGCCGCGGCGGCGCCGAAGCCGTTGTCGATGTTGACCACGGTGACCCCCGACGCGCAGGAGTTCAGCATCCCCAGCAGCGCGGAAAGCCCGCCGAACGACGCGCCGTACCCCACGCTCGTCGGCACGGCGATCACGGGAACGGCCACCAGCCCGCCGACCACGGAGGGGAGCGCCCCCTCCATCCCCGCGACGACGATCACCACGGCGGCGGAGCCCAGCGCGTCGCGCGCGGCCAGCAGGCGGTGGATGCCGGCCACGCCCACGTCCGTCAGCCGCTCGACGGGGTTGCCGAAGGCGCGCGCCGTGACCGCCGCCTCCTCCGCCACCGGCAGGTCGCTGGTCCCCGCGGTGACCACCAGGACGGTGCCGCGCGTCTTCCGCTCGGCGGGATGGGCCGCGGGAAGCCACGCCGTGCGGCCCAGCGGGTTCAGCTCGATCCCGGGAAGGGCGCGGCGCAGCGGCTCGTGCGCCTCGTCCGCGACGCGGGTGGCCAGGAACCCCTCCCCCCGCGCGGCGATGCGCTCCGCGATGGCGACCAGGTGCTCCGGCGTCTTTCCCGCCCCGAACACCACCTCGGGAAAGCCCTGCCGCAGCGCCCGGTGGTGATCCACGCGGGCGAAGTCCAGGTCCTCCACCGGCGCCCACGCCAGCCGCCGCTCCGCGTCCTGCACCGAGACCGATCCGCCGGCCACCTCCGCCAGCAGCGCGCGCAGGCGCTCGGGGGTCAAGCGGGCACTCCCTCGTACTCCGCCAGGTATCCCTCCAGCAGCGCCTCCGCCTCTTCCAAGCGGGTGACGGCGAACAGCTCCTGCCGCAGGTAGCGCCCGTTGGGCAGCCCCTTGGTGTACCACCCCAGGTGCTTGCGGAACTCGATCATCGCCTTCTCCTCGTCCGCCTCCCAGGCGATGGCCAGCCGCGCGTGCTCGATGACGATGCGAAAGCGCTCCGCCGCGTCCGGGTCGGGCGGGACCGGCCGCCCCTCCAGCGCCGCGCGCGCCTGCGCGAAGAGCCACGGCGCCCCGTGCGAGCCGCGGGCGATCATGATGCCGTCGCAGCGGGTGTGCTCGTGCATCCGCCGCGCGTCGCCGCCCGTCCACACGTCGCCGTTGCCGATGACGGGGATGTCCAGCGCCTGCTTGACCGCCGCGATCTCGTCCCAGTTGGCCGTGCCGCTGTACATCTGCGTGCGGGTGCGGGCGTGCAGCGTGAGCGCCATGGCCCCGGCGTCCTGGCAGCGGAGCGCGATCTCCACCGGGTTGCGCATCTCCTCGCTCCACCCGCTGCGGATCTTGACCGTGGTGGGGATGGAGAGCGCGGACTTCACCGTGCGGATGATGGACTGCACCAGGTCCAGGTCGCGAAGGCAGCCGCTGCCGCCGTTGCGGCTGACCACCTTCTTGACCGGGCAGCCGAAGTTGATGTCCAGGAAGTCCGGCGCGTACACCTCCTCCACGAGCCGCGCGGCCTCCGCCATGGCCTCCGGCTCCGCACCGAAGATCTGGATGCCGATGGGGCGCTCCTCGTCGTGGAAGCGCAGGTAGGTGTGCGTCTTCCTGTCGTGCCGGCGGATCCCTTCCGCCGAGACGAACTCGGAGACCACCACGTCCGCGCCGAACGAGCGGCACAGGCGGCGGAACGGCGACTCGCTGACGCCCGCCTGGGGCGCCAGGTAGAGCGGAACGGTGCCGCTGGTCAGCAGGTCGAGGGGGTTCACGCGCATGGCCGCAATATACACGGGTGCCGCGGGGCCGTTCAACCGCGCGTGATGGAGTGATGGAGTGATGGAGTGATGGAGTGATGGAGTGATGGAGTGATGGAGTGATGGAGTGATGGGGTGATGGGGTGATGGAGTAACGGCAGGCACTGAGCCTGAGCGTGTAAACCCGCCGCTGGGAAAGCCAGAAGCCCCGTCTCGGCGCCGCTGACGCGTCGCCGAACGGGGCTTCACCTGCACCGCGTACAGTCCGCGCA